>NZ_JBILJQ010000173.1:0-2671 GCF_044377145.1 Aquimonas sp. | reverse complement strand
GCGCAGGAGCGAACTGCTCGCGGCAGGGCCACGGCCACCAAGCGAAAGGAGCCTGTGATCGAGTGGGCGCGGACTGTACCGATCGCACTGCGACGCGTGAGCTGTGCCGAGCTGGAATCGTCGGTGATTCGCTGGTGGAACACGTCGATGGAACGCCAGGCGGATTCCGATGCTCTGCCGACCGACGAGATGATGCCCCGGATGAAGGTCAATCATCTGCGCCACCAGTGCTCCAACTACGAGCGCCTGTTGGATCGCCGCGCCAAGGAGCCGGGCGTTGTCGAGGCACGTTGGATCGTCCGTGAGCGCATCTACGCCGCCATCGCAAAAGCCTATCCGGACCTCGCGAGCGAGGCCGCAGCTCAGCTCGCACGGCGACGTGCAGAAGACCCCCATGCAGCGGATCGATACCCTCCTCATGCCTGAATCCCACCTGATTGTGATTGACTTCGAATGCACATGCTCGGATGAAGGCACGCCGGCGTCGGAGAAGGTTCTGCCGGACGCCATGGAGATCATCGAGATCGTGGCGGTGATCGCCAACTTTCAGGGCGAGGTTGTAGACCGCTTCGGTCGCTTCGTGCGTCCGGCCGAGCGCCCTACCCTCACCGAGTTTTGCCATAGCCTGACGGCGATCAAGCAGGCGGACCTCGATACAGCAGACTCGCTCAGCTCAGTTCTGGCTGAGCTGGACCGCTGGCTCGGATCCAGCCGAGCCATGCTCGAAGGGTGGGGCAGCTGGGGCGCCTTCGACCATCGCCAGCTCCAGCGTGAATGCGCTCGCAAGGGGCTCGCGAATCCGCTGGCGTCGCTCCTCCACACCAATTTGAAGGACCGGTTTGCAAAGCGGCTCGGGATCAAGCAGGTAGGGATGGCCAAGGCCCTTCAGCTTGCTGACCTGCCCCTGCTGGGTGCGCACCATCGCGGCATGGACGACTCGTTGAACATTGCGAGATTGATTCCGCATTCGCTGGGTCTTTAGCCAAAATCATCGCTGCTAGTTCGCAGGAAACCCACGCGCGCACCCCGCGCCTGGGCTCCGGAACGCACTCGCTTACAGCGAGGCCTTCAGCACAGATGAGGGCTTGAATCCTACCGTCTTCGACGCCTTGATCTTCACCGTCGCGCCGGTCTGCGGGTTGCGGCCAGTGCGTGCAGCGCGCTTCTTCACCTTGAAGCTGCCGAAGCCGAACAGCGATACCTCACCTTCCTTCTTGATGCCCTTGGCGATCGTCGCAAAAACCGTGGCCACGATGCGCTCGGCTTCAGCCTTGGAAATTTCGTGAGCTTCAGCTACGACTTCAATCAGGTCCTTCTTTTTCATCGGGTGACTTCCCTTGAACTGTGCGGCGAATTCCGCCGACGCGTATGACAGCCGGCAAGGGGAAGCGGGTCAAGCTGGTTGACACCGAGTGGTGCGCGAAATCTCAACGAAACCGACTCCAATCTGAAAGTGGGTGACATCTAAGTTCTCTATCGTGGTCGTGTGTCCCCCGATATCCGAGAGGCCGATGAGCACCGAAGCCGCGCTGTTTACCGCAAACGACACAGACCGAACCAAATACATCGCCGTGCCAGAGCGCGCGGTCCGACACCTGGTCGGCCATCCAAACCCTTGGCGCCTATGCTCTGACGAGGCACCTTCCATGCCGGCGGACATCGCGGATCGCGTCGTATCGTGGGTGAATCCGGAGTTGCGTCGGATTGCTATCGCACCGGCCACCAAGGTCGGCCTTCTGCAGTCCAACGACGACAGCTTCGCCAGCGTGTTCGGACTCGACGGCCTCGAGGGCGACCGCCCCGGCTCCGTCGGTCGTGTCGTGCTCGATGCATCGCTGCTGGAGAGCCTGCCTGATCGCTGGCGCCCCCAGTTCCTCAGGGCGCTGAACAGCGGTGGTGACCACCATGACAATGATTGAAGAAGCGCCCAACCGGGTCCAGATCACTCGCGGGTTCGCCATTCCTGAATCTGCTGGGGAGGCCACCGACAAGTGGAGCGCTGCACGTGACCAGCTCCAGAACGCTCACTTCTCGCTGGTATCAACGCTCGCGGCCGTCATAGAAAGCTGCCCGGAGGCCATCGATGCCGAAATCACGAACCGTTTGGCCGGCGCCGCGCTTAAAGCCCGGCGTGAAGCGCTGGCGCGGCAACGCGCGGAGTAGATGCGCCGACCCAACTTGGCATCGCAACGCCGGCTGAGACAATTGCCGGATGAGCAGAAGCCTCTTCACAGACGAACAGCAGACCGTCGCCAACCACGGTGACGGCCATGCTCTGATCAGCGCCGTCGCTGGCAGCGGCAAGACCACGACCCTCGTCGAACGCATCGCGCGCCTCGTCGAGGGCGGCGCGCAGCCCAGCCGCATCCTCTGCCTGCAGTTCGGCAAAGCCGCCCAGACGGAGTTCCAGTCGCGCCTCGCCAAGCGCCTGCCTGGCGAGCAGCCGAAGGTCCGCACCTATCACTCACTGGCGCTCGCCTTTCTCCAGCACTTCGTTCGGCGCGGCGAACTGCCTGACGCGCACATTGAGGCGAGCGAGGGCTTCTGGGAAGCGCGAGCACGGCAAACATTTCAGCCCATGTGGGCCAAGGTCTTCCGAGGTATGCGCCCGGGCGCCGATGTGTTCCAAGAGTTTCTGGGCTTCGTGACGCGCGCGAAAGCGACGCTCGCG
>NZ_JBILJQ010000057.1:0-35203 GCF_044377145.1 Aquimonas sp. | reverse complement strand
GCGGCGCTTCTCGTTTGCGCAGATGAAACCCATCTACCAAGGCTTCGGGCTGGGATTCGCGCACTCTGTCGCGACGATCGCAGAACAGGCCCCGCAGCGAGCGGGTTGAAATCGGGTCGCGGCTGAGGGCGGGCGGGCCGATGATTCTTGCAAACCTGCGGCCGGTGGGTCGGCGGCTACGCAGGTGAGCGGCAGCGCGATACGGCTCGCGTGTTGCTCAACAGCGCCAAAGTGGCCAGCGTCGGCAACAGAATCAGGCTGAAGAACGGCGGGGCGCCCATCAAGGCAGAGGCCAGAATGGCGGCCGCCCAGAGAACGGCGTTGGCGACAGGTTGGTGCTTGCTCATGGCGAAGAACTCCGTGGGTGTGTGGTGGCAGACATCCCGCAGCAGCCGGTGTGACTGCGACCGAGACGATCCCGGGCAGGGCTTGCGCGCCGCGTGCGCCGCGCAAGCCTCCCGCACCCAAGGGCTGCTGCTGACATCGCAGGATGCTGGCACCGTGCCCGCGCCAGCTCAGGTAACGGAGGTCACAGGACGCTGCGCAAAGCCTGCAGAACGCGATCCACGGACTCGGGGCGACTGCCCTCGCCCATCAGGCCGATCCGCCACACCTTGCCGGCCAGCGCGCCGAGGCCGGCACCGACTTCGATGCCGTGCTCGTGCAGCAGGGCGCGCCGCACGGCGAGATCATCGGCACCGGGCGGAATCTTCACGGTGTTGAGCTGCGGCAAGCGGGCGGCCTCGGGCACCAGCAGCTCCAGCCCCATCGCCTCCAGGCCGACGCGCAGCCGCTGATGGTTCTGCGCGTGGCGGGCCCAGGCCTGCTCCAGTCCTTCAGCGGCCAGCATCAGCAGGGATTCGTGCAGGGCATACAGCATGTTGATCGGCGCGGTGTGGTGGTAGCTGCGGGCGCCTTCGCCCTGCCAGTAGTTCATTACCAGACTCAAGTCCAGAAACCAGCTCTGCACCGGCGACTTGCGCGCGCGCACGGCCTCGACGGCGCGCGGGCTGAAGCTGACCGGCGACAGCCCCGGCGGACAGGACAGGCATTTCTGCGAGCCCGAATAGATCGCATCGATGCCCCAGGCATCGACTTCGAGCGCGATGCCGCCGAGGCTGGTCACCGCGTCGACGATGCTGAGCGCGCCATGCTCACGCGCCAGTGCACACAGCGCCTGCGCGTCGGAGCGCGCGCCGGTCGAAGTCTCCGCATGCACGAAACCGAGTGCCTTCACGCCCGGATTGGCGCGCAGCGCGGCCTCCACCCTGTCGACGCTGACCGGCTGGCCGAAATCACTTTCGACCACGATCGGAACACCGCCCGCGCGGGCCACGTTTTCGCGCATGCGGCCACCGAAGACGCCGTTGACGCACACGACAACTCGATCGCCCGGCTCAACCAGATTGACCACGCAGGTTTCCATCCCGGCCGAGCCCGGCGCCGATACCGGAAAGGTCAATGCGTTGGTGGTGCGGAAGGCGTAGCGCAACAGGCTCTTGATCTCGTCCATCAAGCCGACGAAGGCGGGATCGAGATGGCCGATCGTCGGCCGCGCCAGCGCCGCCAGCACGCGTGGATGCACATTGGACGGGCCGGGCCCGAGCAGCAGGCGCGGCGGCGGCTGGAAACTCTGGCTGGGCAAACCTGGGCCGGGTATGGCAAGGGGATCGGCAGACATGAGGTACTCGCTCTGGACAACAGCCTGCGACCCTCGCAGCCGACCTCCGGCGCGTCAAGCCGGCGGGTGCGCTGCAGACGCCGAGGTCATACGGCGCACGGCTTGCATGGGGCCCTCCCGTGTTCTCGCTCGGAGCCGCGAATGCTCGGCATGGTTTTCACCGAACTGCTGGAGATGGTCGAAACAAAGTTCTCACCCGAACTCGCCGACCGCGTGCTGCTGCGCGCCGAGCTGCCGCATGGCGGCGCCTACACCGCCGTGGGCTACTACCCGCATGCCGAACTGGTCCGAATCGTGGCTGCGCTGGGCATGGAAACCGGGCTCGCAGAGGACACCCTGATCAGCGTGTTCGGCGAGCACCTGCTCGGACGGTTCGCGCTCGGATACCCCGAATTCTTCGCCGGAAAGCCGACGCTGCATGATTTTCTGGCCAGCATCGACAGCCATATCCATGTCGAGGTGCACAAGCTCTATCCGCAGGCGCAGCTGCCGCGCTTCGAGGTGATCGAACGCAGCCAGAACCGGCTGCGGCTGGCCTACCGCTCGGCGCGACAGATGGCCGCGCTGGCAGAGGGCCTGATCCGTGGCGCAGTCACGCACTACGGCGAACGCCACACCATCGCCCAAGGCTGGGTCGAGCTCGACGGCGCGCAGGTCATCTGCTTCGACATCCAGCGAGTTGCGTGAGCCCGTGCAGCATTCCTCGCCAGACCCCGCGGCGCGTGCGATCGAAAACGACCTGTCTTCGACCGACGCTACGATCAGCGGCGCAACCGTCAGCGATTCCAGCGCGGCCACCATCGCCGTGCTGGAGCGCCGGCTCGAACGCGAGCGCAGTGCGCGCAAACAGGCCGAAGATCTGCTCAGCGCCAAAAGTCGCGAGTTGTTCGACGCGCTGCAGCAAGCACGAGAGATCGAGCGCTCCCTGGTGCTGTCGCTGTGGGGCAGCGGCGAGAGCATCTGGGAATGGCGCCGCGACAGCGGTCGCGTTGAAGTTCGCGCGGTCGGCGAGCATGGCCTGCAGACGGTCGAGAACTCACTGCAAGTTCTGCTCGACGACCGGGAATCTGTGCATCCGCTCGATCGCGACCAGGCGCTGTCGATCTGGCGGGCCTATCTGAACAACGAAACCAGCGAGCTTGACCTGAGCCTGCGCCTGCTGCGTTCGAGCGGCTGGCGCTGGCTGCGCGTGCGCGGCCGCGGAATCGAGCGCGCCACCGATGGCGGTTTCGAGCGCGTGGTAGGCACCCTGCGTGATGTCACTGCGCAGCGCGAAGCGGAGGAATCGCTGCGCCTGCTCAGCGACGCCTTCGATCGCGCCCGCGAACCGATGCTGATGCTCGATCGACGCGGCGTGCTGCGCGACTGCAATCAGGCCTTCCATGATCTGGTGGGCGTCAACAAGTTCGGCAGCGGTACGCATTTCTTCAGCCTGCTGCAGGGCGATCGCAGCAGCCTCGAACGTCTGCTGGGCGAGGTTGGCGAAGGCTGGCGCGAGGAACTCGAGTTGAAGCGCAGCGATCGCAGCCTGCTGCCGGTTGAGCTGTTGATCTCGCGGGTGTTCGAGTCCAGCGAGGGCGGCCCGCTGCTGATGGCGACGTTCAAGGATCTGAGCTTGCAGCGCAGCGTGCAGGCGCGCATACAGCGCGCCAGCCTGCAGGACGGACTCACCGGTCTGGTCAACCGGGTCCACTTCGAGAGCCGGATCAAACTGCTGATGGGCCGCGCGGAGGCCGACCCGCTGGCCCTGCTGTGGATCAACCTCGACGGCTTTCGCGCCATCAACGATTCGCTGGGGCATGCCGCCGGCGACGCCTTCCTGTTCGAATCCGCCCAGCGTCTGATGGATGTCACCAACGAGCGCGACGAACTGGCGCGCATCAGCGGCGACGAATTCGCCGTGCTGATTCAGGGTGAGGACGTCAGCGGTCGCGCAGCAGGACTGGCGCAGCAGGTGATCGACGCGATCGGTGCGCCAATGCAGATGGGTGACCGCATGCTCTGCGTCACCGCCAGCGTCGGCATCGCGCTGTGCCCGGAAGACTCACGCGACCCCGATCAGCTGATGCAGCAGGCCGAGGCCGGCATGCGCAAGGCCAAGCAACGCGGCCGTGCGCGGGTCGAGTTTCACCGCGGCGAGCTCAGCACCGAGGCAGCGCGCCGGCTGGAGCTGATCACCGAGCTGCGCCGCGATATCGATCGCAATGCGCTGACCACCGTGCTGCAGCCGAAGGTCAGTGCCGGTGGCTACGTGATCGGCTACGAGCTGCTGATGCGCTGGCACAGCGAGCGGATGGGCCCGGTGTCGCCGGCAGCCTTCATTCCGCTGTCGGAAGAATTCGGCCTAGTCGGCCGGCTCGGCCTGATAGCGATGGAGCATGCGGCGATCTTCGCTGCGCGCCTGCTGCGCATGGGCCTGCAAACACCGGTAGCGTTGAATCTGTCGCCGCGCCAGGTGTTCGACCCCGACACCGAGTCCCAGCTGGTCGACATCTGCCGCCGGCACGGTTTGCCGCACGACATGCTGGAGATCGAGCTGACAGAAAGCGCTCTGCTGGAGAGCATCGAGGCTGGGCGCAATTTTCTGCGCCGACTCTCAGAGCAGGGCTTCAAGCTGGCGCTGGACGACTTCGGCACCGGCTTCTCGTCGCTGGCGTACTTGCGTCGACTGCCCTTCAACACGATCAAGATCGATCGCTGCTTCATGGACGACATCGACACCGATACGCATGCGCTGCGCTTGCTGCAGGGCATGGTGACGCTGTGCCATTCGCTCGACATCGCGGTGGTCGCCGAAGGCGTGGAAACCGAAGCCCAGCGCACCCTGCTGGTGCGGATGGGTGTCGACCAGATGCAGGGCTTCCTGTTCTCGCGGCCACAGCCGGCCGATGCCGTGCTGCAGCTGGCCACCCGCAGGCTGCCGCTGAGCGGCTGAAGCCTGCTGCGACCACGCGACCGCGCTGCGCCGGCTATCCTATGCGGCCAAACCCTACGGAGCCGTACGTATGCTTGAGCAGATCCGACATGAGCGCGTGCTCGAGCTGCGCCTGAACCGGCCACCGGCCAATGCCTTCAACTTCGAGCTGCTGAGCCAGCTGCTGACGGCAATCGACGCGGCACCCGCAAGTGGCGCCGAAGGCCTGATTCTGTCGGGCAGCCCGGGCCTGTTTTCAGGCGGGCTGGATGTCCCCACCCTGCTCAGCCTGGATCGCGAGGGCGTGCAGGCCACCTGGCAGGCGTTCATGCAGGTGTGCTCGAAACTCGCCTCCTGCCCGATACCCGTGGTCGCCGCGTTGACCGGCCACAGCCCCGCTGGCGGTGCGGTGATCAGCCTGTTCTGCGACTACCGGGTGATGGCGCGCGAGGGCGCCAAGGGCGCGTTCAAGATCGGCCTCAATGAAACCCAGGTCGGCCTGGTGGTGCCGGGGCCGATCCAGTACGCGTTCAAGCGTCTGGTCGGCGAGCGCATCGGCGAACGCCTGCTGGTGGCCGGCGAGATGATCGATTCGAGCCGCGCGCTGGAGATCGGGCTGGTCGACGCGCTGACCGAGACCGACGCGGTGCTGCCGCACGCGCTGGCCTGGCTGAACGCGCATCTGGCGCTGCCGCGGCGGGCGATGCTGACCACCCGCGCGATGTCTCGCGAGGCGCTGCAAGAGGCCATCGACAGCCCGGCGGCACAGGACATCCGCCGCTTCATCGAAGGCTGGTACCACCCCGAAACCCAGGCGGTGTTGCAGGCGCTGGTCGCGCGGCTGGGCAAGTAAGTCGTTTGCTGCGCAGCGGCCGGCGAGCCCGGCCGCTGCGCACGCTCACTCCGCTCCGAGCAGAGCGCGCAGAAACGGTACGGTAATGCGCCGCTGCGCGGCCAGGCTCTCGCGATCGAGCCGCTCCAGCAGCCGCGTCAGCGCCTGCAGATCACGCGAGTGGCGGCGGAACAGGTAGTCGAGCACGGCTTCATCCAGCTCAAGCCCGCGCGCCGCTGCGCGCGTTCGCAGCACCTCTCGACGGCCCTGATCGTCCAGCGGCTGCAGCGAGAATCGGCTGCACTGCTGCAGTCGAGAACGCAGATCCGGCAGTTCGATCGCGAGCCCTGTCGGCGCGGCATCGGCGGCGTAGAGCATTTGCCCGCCACCATCGCGACACCGGTTGTGCAGGCCGAACAAGGCCAGCTCCAGCGCCGCATCGCCGGCCGCACACTGCAGATCATCCACGGCCACCAGGGCCTCGCCGGAGACCGCCGCGCAGGCCTGTTCCGCGGCGCGGCCAAGCGTTTCCAGCGGCAGATAGACCACCTCGCGCGCCCGCCGCCGCGCCTCGGCCACGCTGGCCAGCAGCAGGTGACTGCGGCCGCTGCCTTTGGGTCCATCGATGAACAACCAATCGGCACGCTCGGCGCGCGCGATCTCATGCAGCAGGCTGACCAGAAGCGGGTGACCGACGAAATCGTCCAGACCTGCCGCCCGCGGCCCACGCAGATTCAAGGGCAGCTGCGGCACGCTCACGCCGGCTGCGATCCACCGCCGCGCGGGCCGCGCCGACGCCGACGCTTGGGTGGACGCGGTGTGTCGGGCGAGCCGCTGGCGTCCAGTGCGGGTGCGGGCTTGGCTGACTGCTCTGCCTGAGCGTGCGTTGCCAACTGCCGGTGCGGGCGCTTGCCCGCGCTGCCCGCAGCATCGACGTACAGCGAGCTCTCGGTGTAGCGCGCATGCAGAAAGCGCAGCACCACCATCACCACCGCCGCTACCGGCAGCGCCAGCAGCACACCGAGAAAACCGAACAACTGACCACCGGCCATGATCGCGAAGATCACCGCCACCGGATGCATGCCGATCTTGTCGCCGACCAGCCAGGGCGTCAGCAGGAAGCTCTCCAGCATCTGGCCGCCGCCAAACACAGCGCAGACCAGCACCACATGGAACAGATCGCCGTGCTGCACCAGCGCCGCGATCAAGGCCGCGCCAAGGCCGATCACCATCCCCAGGTACGGCACGAAGCTGACCAGACCAGCCAACATGCCGATCAGCAGAGCGAGGTCGATGCCGACCATCCACAGGCCCAGCGAGTAGATCGCACCGAGGGACAGCATCACGCTGAGCTGGCCGCGCAGGAAACTGCCCAGCACCTGGTCGGCCTCGTGTGCGAGCTGGGCTACGGTCGGCTCAACCTGGCGCGGCAGCAGCGAGCGGATCCGCGCGACCAGGATGTCCCAGTCGCGCAACAGGTAAAAGGTCACCACCGGCACCAGGGCGAGGTTGGCGAGAAAGCCCAGCACTGCGAGGCTTGAGCGCGAAAGCTGGCCAAACACCTGCGCCGCCGCAGTGCCGGCTTCCTGCCAGTAGTCCTTGGCGAGCGCGACCAAGTTGTCGGTTTTGAGGTGATCGAGGCCGAACCCGGTCTGCGCTTCGACCCAGGGCAAAGCCACGCCCTGCACCCACTCGGCGAAGGCCGGCAGCTTCTCGCCGAACGAATCGATCTGACCGCGCAGCAGCGGAATCAGCAACAGCACAGTGCCGATCACCGCCAGGGTCATCAGCAGGAACACGATGCTGACGGCAGTCGAGCGCGACAGTTTGCGCGCCTCCAGACGGTCGACCAGCGGGTCACCCAGGTAGGCAAACAGGGCGGCAGCCGCGAACGGGGTCAGCACCGGCGCCAGCAGGTAGACCAAGCCGCCGATCAGGACCGTCAGCGCCAGCAGTTGCCATTTGTGGGTGTCGCGCATCGGCGGGCTCCGTCGAGTTGCTTGGGTTGGGTCGGCACCGGGCCAGCGGCGCGGCAGGGTCAGTGCTCAGCGCGCGCGCGGGCACCGAAACGGACGACATAGTCGATGCCGCTCGCCACGGTCAGCGCGCCGGTCAGCAGCGCCAGCGCCGGCAGGACGCCGTCAAGCTGCAGCCGTGACCCCAGCGACACCAGGCAGACGAGCAGGAACAGCAGCTGGGCGAAGGTGGTGAGCTTTCCAAGCAGGCTGGGCGCAGGCTGCAGCCGTTGAACCAGCCGATGGTAGGCCAAGGCGCCCGCCACAATCACCAGATCACGCACCAGCACCAGCGCCGCCAGCCAGTCGGGAATGACGCCCTGCCACCACAGACAGACGTAACCGGTGACCAGCAGCAGCTTGTCGGCCAGCGGATCAAGCACGCCGCCCAACCAGCTCTGCCAGCCGAACAGGCGCGCCAACGCGCCGTCGAGGGCGTCGGTCAGGCCGGCGATCGCGGCCACCCACAGCGCGGTCGAGTAGTCCTCACGCAGCAACAGCACTGCCAGCGGCGGCACCAGCAACAGCCGCAGCACCGTGAGCGCGTTCGGCAGATGGCGAAGCTGCGGGCGCACGCGCTTGATCAGGGTTCCAGCAGGAATTCGGCGGCGCCGGTCGGGCTGCTGCCCTGCGGGCGCAGCACCTGGCCGAAACCGGCGACCCGCTGCAGCGCCTCGACGCCGGCGCCGAGGTCAAGCATCAGCACCATCTGCTCACCCTGCGCCGACTGCAGCTCGATGCCGCGCACCACGCTGAGCGAACGCAGGTAGGCGACCGCGCGGGCGTAGTCCTCGGCACCCTTGACCCCACTGATGCGCACCGCATAGCGGCCGGGATCGCCCATCGATGACAGCCCGGCGTAGCGCTGGGTCAGCACCGCCACCGCCGCAGTGCCGCCAGCGGCCAACAGGTTCTGGGCGTCGTCGCCGGCATCGCTCCAGCGCCGCAGCACCTCTCCGCCGTCGATCATCAGCCAGCTCATGCGCCAGCCGGTGCCACTGCGCTCCAGGCGTCCCGACAGCAGGCTCTGGCTGCCGTAGCGGGCGCTGCCGCGAACCAGAGCATCGACATTCTCGGCCCAGACCGCGTCGGCATTGACCACGCCCTGGTCTTCCAGATCGAGCAGCGGAAAGATCAGTCCCACGCCACTCGCGGCCGTGCGGCCACTCAAGGCGGCCACCGCCTGCGCCTGGTTTTCGCCGACCAGACGCGGGCCGCGGCCATCGTCGATGCCCAGCCAAAGCATCACGGGTGGACGCGGGCCGGGCCAGAACGCGATGCCGGCGGCGCTGAGCAAAGCATCGACACCGGCGCGATCGAATCGAGCGATCAGCACCGAGCGCTGCTGGGGTGCGCCATCCACAGTCACCACATCGCTGCGGTAGCGGTAGTGCTGCAGCAGGCTGGCCGCGCTGCCCAAGCGTTCGGCCAGTGCCGGCTGCTGCGCCACCGCGGCATCGCCGGTGAGCTTGCCGAACACATCCGCCAGCGCCTGCGGCAGCGCCTCGACGCGCGCGCCTTCGGATTGGTCAGCCACCGCAGCCTCGCCTTCGTACAGCGCGTTGGGGTCGATCTGCGCCAGCACCAGACAGGGCAGCAGGGCCAGCAGCAGGCCGATGCCGAGACGATGGGAACGGGCGCGGAAACGGGCGGTAGTGGCGCGAGCGAGCTGGTGCACGGGCGGGTCCGGGGCTGGCAGATTCAAGGGGCGAATGGTAACCCGCGCTCCCGGCGCTCGGCCGCCTTCGATCGAACCGGCCTCACCCTGCTGCCCTGCTATCATTCGCGGCTTGCATTCCGGCCTGGAAACGCTCGTGAGCAACCCGCAGCAGCCCCTGACCTATCGCGACGCGGGCGTCGACATCGACGCCGGCAATACCGTTGTCGAGCGCATCAAGCCCTTGGTCAAGCGCACCTTCCGGCCCGAAGTGATGGGCGGCCTCGGCGGCTTCGGCGCGCTGTTCAACCTGTCCGGCAAGTATCGCGATCCGGTGCTGGTGTCCGGCACCGACGGCGTCGGCACCAAGCTCAAACTGGCCCAGCAGTTGAATCGCCACGACACCATCGGCATCGATCTGGTTGGCATGTGCGTGAACGATGTGCTGGTGCAGGGCGCTGAATCGCTGTTCTTCCTCGACTACTTCGCCACCGGCAAGCTCGACGTCGAAACCACCGTCAGCGTGGTCGGCGGCATCGCTCGCGGCTGCGAGCTGGCCGGCTGTGCGCTGATCGGCGGCGAGACCGCCGAAATGCCCGACATGTATCCGCCGGGCGAGTACGACCTGGCTGGCTTCTGCGTTGGCGCGGTCGAGAAATCGGCCCTGCTCGACGGCGCGGCGGTCAAGGCTGGCGATCTGATCATCGGCATCGCCTCCAGCGGCGCGCACTCCAACGGCTACTCGCTGATCCGGCGCATCGTCGATCGTGCGGGCCGGCCCTTCGATCTGGACCTCGGCGGCGTGAAGCTGGTCGATGCGCTGATGGCGCCGACCACGATCTACGTCAAACCCGTGCTTGAGCTGCTGGCCGCGCACAATCCCGACGGCCGCCCCGAGCGCATCCACGCGATGGCGCATATCACCGGCGGCGGGCTGGAGGAGAACATCATCCGCGTGGTGCCGGACGGTCTGGGCCTGAACATCGTCGCCAGCAGCTGGCCGCTGTCGCCGCTGTTCGACTGGCTGATGCGCGAAGGCGCGGTGCCGCAGCGCGAGATGTGGCGCACCTTCAACTGCGGCATCGGCTACACCCTGCTGGTGGATCCCGCCGCTGCCAGCATCATCGAGGCCGATCTTGACCGGCTCGGCCTTGCCCACTGGCGGATCGGCGAAGTGGTGCCCGCGAGCGGCGAACACCGCGTCCACATCGGATAAGCCGATGAGCCTTCGCGTCGCCGTGCTGGCTTCCGGCGAAGGCAGCAATCTGCAGGCGATTCTCGACGCACGCGCTGCCGGAGCACTGGACATCGACCTGGTCGGCGTGTTCTCCGACCGGCCCGGCGCGCGCGCGCTCGAACGCGCGTTGGCTGCGGGTATCCAGATCTGCGCGCTCAGCCCCAAGGACTATGCCGATCGCGAGCAGCACGACCGCGCGCTGTTCGCCCGCGTCGAGGGGGTTCAGCCCGAACTCATCGTCTGTGCCGGATACATGCGCATCATCAGCGCCGCTGTGGCGCAGTCGTTCGAAGGCCGCATGCTCAACCTGCACCCATCCCTGCTGCCGAAGTTCCGCGGCTTGCACACCCACCGCCAATGCCTTGCAGCGGGCGATTCAGTGCACGGCGCCAGCGTGCACTGGGTTACTGCCGAACTCGATGGCGGCCCGCTGGTCGCGCAGGCGCGCGTGCCCGTACACGCGCACGACGATGAAGACAGCCTCGGCCTGCGCGTGCGCAGTGTCGAGCACCCTCTGTTGCTGGCCTGTGTTGCGGCGATCGCCCGCGGCGAATTGTGCAGCGGCAGCCCCGTGCTTTTTCTGGACGCACAAAAGCGTCTGCTCGACTCCGAGGTATTGGCATGCGCTTGAACATCGTGACCCAGGCGGCTTGTGGCCTGCTGGTGCTTGGATTGAATCTCGGCGATGCGGCTGCGGCAGCGCCACTGGAGCCTTTCGTGGCCCGCTACGAAGTGCTGCGCGATGGCAACTCGCAGGGCGAGGCCGAGATGCGCCTGGAGCGCATCGACGGCACGCGCTGGCGCTACACCACCGAAGTGCGCGGCACTTCGGGCATGGCGCGGCTGTCCGGGTTTTCGATGCGCGAGGTGACCGAGCTGACCGAAATCGACGGCCAGCTGCAGCCGCAGAGCGCCAGCGCCGAAGGCGGTATCAGCCTGCGCCGGCGCAGCGTTCGAACCGCGTTCGACTGGGCCGCCAATGAGGTGCGCTGGAGCGGCGACGTCAAAGACGATCAGACCGGCCCGGCGCCGCTCAGCGCTCGCACTGTGAATCCTCAGCTGTTGAACCTTGCGCTGGCGCAGGGCGTGCGCGATGGCGCGGAAGCCGGCACCACGCTGAGCTTCGACCTCGTCAACCGCGGCCACAGCGACACCGTCGACTACCGCGTGCGCGGCCAGGAAGCGGTCGAGGTGCCGATCGGCGCACGCACCGCCACCGCTCTTCACCACCGCCGCACCGACAAGGACCGCGAGATCACGGCCTGGATTGACCCCCAACTGCCGCCCGCACCGCTGCGGGTACTGCAGCGCGACGATGGCGAGGACAGCTATGAGTTGCGGCTGATCGAGGTGCGTTGATCGGGATTCGGGATTCGCAATTGAGCATCCGGCTGTTGCCGGCGCCCGACGGCGATGCTTCGAAGTCAGATCGCCGCCCAAATCCCCGCGGCCTAGCTTCGGCGAACCCCGAATCCCGAGGCCGCGAAGCGGCCGCAATCCCCGCTCTCAAGGCAAGCGCCGGATCACCGCACCCAGCCCACCGAGCTTCTCTTCAATGCACTCGTAGCCGCGGTCGATGTGGTAGATGCGGTCGACCGTGGTGTCACCGCGCGCGACCAGGCCGGCCAGCACCAGGCTGGCGGAGGCGCGCAGGTCGGTGGCCATGATTGGCGCGCCGGTCAGCTGCTCAACCCCGCGGATGATCGCGGAGTTTCCTTCGACGCGGATGTCCGCGCCCAGCCGGCGCAGCTCTTCGATATGCATGAAACGGTTCTCGAACACCGTCTCGGTGACAATGCCGACGCCCTCGGCAACGCAATTGAGCGCCGCAAACTGCGCCTGCATATCGGTCGGAAACGCCGGATACGGCGCGGTAGTGAAATCAACCGAGCGCGGGCGGCGCCCCTGCATGTCGAGTTCGATCCAGTCCGGCCCGGTGTTGATATGGGCGCCGGCTTTTTCGAGCTTGGCCAGCACCGCATCCAGGGTGTCAGGGCGCGCGCGCTTGCACAGCACGCGACCGCGGGTGATCGCGCCAGCAATCAGGAAGGTGCCGGTTTCGATGCGGTCGGCGATGACGTCGTAGCGGCAGCCGTGCAGGCGCTCGACGCCGTGGACGGTCAAAGTGCTGGTGCCGATGCCTTCGATCTGCGCACCCATCGCCTGCAGACAGTGCGCGAGATCGACGACTTCGGGCTCCTGTGCGGCGTTCTCGATGACCGAGGTGCCTTCGGCCAGTGTCGCCGCCATCAGGATGTTCTCGGTGCCGGTGACGGTGACCATGTCGAACACGATCCGCGCGCCCTTCAGGCGGCCGGCGCGGGCGCGAATATTGCCGCCCTCTACCGTGATTTCGGCACCCAGCGCCTGCAGCCCGCGGATGTGCTGATCCACCGGTCTTGAACCGATCGCACAGCCTCCGGGCAGGCTGACTTCGGCCTGGCCGAAGCGCGCCACCAGCGGACCGAGCACGAGGATCGACGCGCGCATGGTCTTTACCAGCTCATACGGCGCCACGTACTTGTTGGCCTGGCTCGCATCCAGGGTGATGCGCATGCGGTCTTCGATGCCCAAGGCCACGCCCATCTGCCCCAGCAGCTCGAGCGTGGTGGTGACATCGTGCAGGTGCGGCACATTGCCGATGTCCATAGGGCCGTCGGCCAGCAGGCCGGCGCAGAGGATCGGCAGCACCGCGTTCTTGGCGCCGGAAATCCACACTTCGCCGTCGAGCGGGCCATTGCCGGTGATCTGGATCTTCGCCATCGCGCTCAGCCCACCTGGCCGGCTTCAGCCGGGGTCTGGGTTTTCAGCGACAGCGCGTGAATCGCACCGCCCATCAGCTCGCCCAGGGTGGCGTAGACCATCCGGTGGCGGGCCAGCGGCAGCTTGCCGGCGAAGGCTTCGCAGATCACAAGGGCTTCGAAGTGGACGCCGTCGTCGCCTTGGACGAGGGCACGGGCGCCGGGCAGACCGGCTTCGATCAGTTCACGGATGGTTTCAGGGGTCATGGGCAGGCTTGGCTGCACGGCTGTTCGGCCGCGGCGGCCCCGGAGCGGGGCTGCGTATAGAATGGCCGGCAATTCTAAAGCAAAAGCCGGGCCGCCCCAGGGTCGCCCCGCAGTGAGCCCCTACCGAATGAATGCACAGGTTCATCCCCTGCCCGGCCCGCGCGACTCTGCTGGCCTGAGCGCAGACGCCCTGATCCGCAGCGGCAGTGCGGTGATCAGCGTCGAAGCCGACGCGATCAACGCCCTGCACTCGCGCATCGATGCGCACTTCGTGGCCGCCTGCCGGCTGATGTATGCCTGCTCGGGCCGGGTGGTGTGCAGCGGGATGGGCAAGTCCGGCCACATCGCGCGCAAGATCGCCGCCACGCTTGCCTCCACCGGCACGCCCGCCTTCTACGTGCATCCGGGCGAGGCCAGCCACGGCGATCTGGGCATGATCACCGATGCCGATGTGGTGATCGCCCTGTCCAATTCGGGCGAAGCCGACGAACTGCTGACCATCCTTCCGGTGCTGCGCCGACAGGGCAACCCGGTGATCGCGATGACCGGCCGGCCCGACTCCACCCTCGCCCGCCTGGCCGATGTGCATCTGGATGTCACCGTGCCGGCGGAAGCCTGCCCGCTCGGCCTGGCGCCGACCTCCAGCACCACCGCTGCACTGGTGATGGGCGATGCGCTGGCAGTGGCCCTGCTCGAAGCGCGCGGCTTCACCGCCGAGGATTTCGCCCGCTCGCACCCGGCCGGCAGCCTCGGCCGCCGCCTGCTGCTGCACATTGGCGACATCATGCACAGCGGCGCCGATGTGCCGCGGGTCACGGCCGGTGCGTCGCTCAGCGACGCGTTGGTCGAGATGAGCCGCAAGCGCCTCGGCATGACTGCCGTGGTCGACGCCGACAATCGCCTGCTGGGGGTGTTCACCGACGGCGATCTGCGTCGCGCGCTGGACGATCACAGCTTCGATCTGCGCGGCACGGCGGTTGAATCGGCGATGTGCTCGAACCCGAAAACCATCGGCGCCGAGAAGCTGGCGGTGGAAGCCGCACGCCTGATGGAGTCCTACAAGATCAGCGCGCTGGTGGTGGTCGACAACGAGCAGCGCGTGGTCGGCGCACTCAATATCCACGACCTGTTGCGCGCCCGTGTTGTCTGAGGGCCACCACCTCAGCACCACGGACGCTCGCGCCCGCGCCGCCGGTCTGCGCCTGGCGGCGTTCGACGTCGACGGCACGTTGACCGACGGGCGTCTGTTGTTCAGCGATGACGGCCGCGAACTGAAGAGCTTCGATGTGCATGACGGCCAAGGCCTGAAACTGCTGGCCGGCATCGGCATCGAGATCGCATTGATCACCGCCCGCACCAGCCCGCTGGTGGCACGGCGCGCGGCCGATCTCGGCATCCGTCATGTGATCCAGGGCAGCCACGACAAAGGCGCGGCGCTGTCGGCGCTGTGCGCGAGCCTGCGCATCGCACCTCAGGCGGCGGCCTTCATGGGTGACGACCTGCCTGACCTCGCAGCGATGGCCGTGGCTGGTTTCTGCGTGGCTCCGGCCAATGCGCACGCCTGGGTGTCGCAGCGGGTCGATTGGCTGACCCAGGCCCGCGGTGGCGCCGGCGCGGTGCGCGAGTTTTGCGACTTCGTGATCGAGGCCCAGGGCCGCAGCGCTGACGTGCTCGCGCGCTTCGCACCGGCATGAGCATCTACGCCAGCAGTGGCCGCTGCGCATGAACCGCAATCAGATCCTCGCCATCCTCGCCCTGCTGCTGGCGGCCACCACCACCGGCTGGCTGGCCTGGCTGCTGCGCGAACCACCGCCGCTGACCGAATTGACCGGCCCGCCACGCTCGGATTATCTGCTGACCGATTTTTCGCTGATCGCACTCGACGAGCTCGGCAAGGAATCCTTCGCTGCGCGCGGCCCGCGCCTGGCGCGGCATCCGCAGGCCGGCACACTCGAAGTCACCGCGCCCGAGTTCAGCCTGCCCGACCCCAAGGGCGGGCAATGGGAAGTACGCTCGCAGTCGGCCTGGGTCAGTGCCGACGGTGCCGAGCTGCGCCTGCTGCGCGACGTCAGCGTGCAGGCGCCGCCGCAGTCACAGGGCGCCGCACACATCGGCACCGAACGCCTGGATCTGTTCCCGCGCCTGCGGACCATGAGCAGCACACTGGCGGTGACCGTCAGCGGGCCCGGTTTTATACTCCGCGGCATCGGGCTCGAAGCCGATCTCGACAGCCGCCGCTTCCAACTACTTGATCAGGTGACCGCACGCTATGAGCCTCCCACGCGCTGAGTTCACCCTGGCGGCGACCCTGCTGCTCGCCCTCGGCTGCGGCCTTGGCCTGCGCGCGGAAGCTGCCAGCTCCGACCGTCTGCAGGCGGTCGAGCTCGACGCCCAGAACATCGAAGGCACGCTCGCGGAAGACGGCGATGTACGCCTGAGCGGCCAGGTCAGCATTCGCCAGGGCACCCTCGACATCGCCGCCGACACCGCCGTGCTCACCCGCGTCCAGGGCGAGGTTTCGCGGGTGGTGTTCGACGGCACGCCGGCAGTGATGAAGCAGATCGACGACGCCGGCGCGCCGATCAATGTTCGCGCACGCAAGGTGACCTACAGCCCGCAGTCGAACGAGGTTCTGCTGGAGGGCGGGGTCGAGGTCGACCAGCCGCAGGGCATGCTGCGCGGCGAGCGCGTCACCTATGACCTCGCCAGCGGCCGTCTGCGCGCAGACGGCGCCGGCACCGATGGCCGCATCCGCATGCGCATCGAGCCCCGCACCGCCGCACCGGCGGGCACACCTTGATGCTGGTCGCCCGCAATCTGCGCAAGCGCTACCGCGAGCGCGAAGTGGTGCGCGATTTCTCATTCGGGCTCAAGCCCGGCGAAGTGGTCGGACTGCTCGGCCCGAACGGCGCCGGCAAGACCACCTGCTTCTACATGATCGTCGGCCTGGTGCCGGCCGATGGCGGCAGCATCAAACTCGATGGCAAAGACATCACCGCTCTGCCCATGCATGCGCGCGCGCGGCTCGGTGTCGGCTATCTGCCGCAGGAGGCCTCAGTTTTTCGACGCCTGAGCGTTTCCGACAACATCCTGACCGTGCTGGAGCTGCGCGCCGACCTGCCGGCGCGCGCGCGGGCCGACGAACTCGCCCGGCTGCTGGAAGAGCTGCAGATCAGTCATGTCGCCGACCAACTTGGGGCCAGCCTGTCCGGCGGCGAGCGGCGGCGGGTTGAAATCGCCCGCGCGCTGGCGGCCAAACCGCGGCTGATGCTGCTGGACGAACCTTTCGCCGGCGTCGATCCGATCTCGGTCGGAGAAATCCAGCGGATCGTCAAACACCTGAAGTCCCGCGGAATTGGCGTGCTGATCACCGACCACAACGTGCGCGAGACGCTCGGCATCTGCGATCGCGCCTACATCCTCAACGATGGCGCCGTGTTGGCCGAAGGCAGCCCGGCCGCGGTGCTCGAGAACCCCGATGTGCGCCGGGTGTACCTCGGCGACGGTTTCCGGATGTGATGAAGCCCATCCTCCAGCTTCGGATGGGTCAGCAGCTGACGCTGACCCCGCAGTTGCGGCAGGCGATCCGTCTGCTGCAGATGTCGACAATGGAGCTCGACACCGAGATTAACGTTGCGCTCGAAAGCAACCCGCTGCTCGAGCGCGAAGAAGACGCCGAACCCCTGCCCGGCGGCGAGAACGTCGCGGCGGCCGAGGCCAATGAGGGTGCCGGCGGCGAGGAGCGCAGCGAGATCGTCGAGAGCAGCGACAACGCCGACGGCAGCGAAAGCACCGAACTGGTCGACAGTCTGCTCGACTACGAGCCCGACTGGGACCACGAAATCTCCAGCGGCAGCAGCAGCTCGGGCGACAGCGAAGAGCGCCTGGAGACCCTGCAGGGCGCCGCCACCGAAGATCTGCACGACCATCTGCTGTGGCAGCTGGCGCTGTCGCCGCTGTCGCCGCGCGACTGCGCGATCGGCCGCGCTCTGATCGACGCGATCGGCGACGACGGCTATCTGCAGGTCGATCTGCACGAGGTGCAGTCGACCCTGTTGCCGGAGATCGAGGCCAATCTCGACGAGATTCAGGCCGTGCTGCACCAGATCCAGCATTTCGATCCGCTCGGGGTCGGCGCGCGCTCGCTCTCTGAATGCCTGGGCGTGCAGCTGCGCGCACTGGAGGACGACAGCCCGACCAAGGCGCTGGCGCTGAAGCTCGTCCAGCATCACCTGGAAGATCTGGCCCGACTGGGCACAGCCAAGCTTGCCCAGCAGCTGAAGCTCGACCCGGACCTGGTCAACGCTGCGGTTGCACTGCTGAAGCGGATGGACCCCAAGCCCGGCGCGCAGGTCAGCGCCGAACAGGTCGAGTACGTCAGCCCGGATGCTTACGTCTTCCG
The DNA here is from genome assembly GCF_044377145.1 of Aquimonas sp. Lineage (NCBI taxonomy): Bacteria > Pseudomonadati > Pseudomonadota > Gammaproteobacteria > Lysobacterales > Lysobacteraceae > Aquimonas > Aquimonas sp. The sequence goes on along the minus strand of NZ_JBILJQ010000057.1, from coordinate 17,457 downwards.
CCACGGCGGCGTGTGGCGGGTCAGCCTGGCGGCCGGCTGCCTGCCAAAACTTGGCATCAATCGTCAGTACGAAGCCATGATCGGGGTTGCCGCACGCGGTGATGCCACCTATCTGCGCGGCCAGCTGCAGGAGGCGCGCTGGCTGATCCGCAGCCTGGAGACCCGCGCCGACACCATCCTGCGCGTGGCCGACTGCATCGTCCGCCAGCAGAGTGCGTTCCTCGAGCACGGCCCCGAGGCGATGCGCCCGCTGGTGCTGCGCGAGGTCGCCGAGGAGCTCGAACTGCACGAGTCGACGATTTCGCGGGTCACCACGCGCAAGTACCTGCATACCCCGCGCGGCACGTTCGAGTTCAAGCACTTTTTCTCATCCGGTGTTTCCACCGTGGACGGCGGCAGTGCATCGAGCACGGCGATCCAGGCGATGATCAAGCGCCTGATCGACGCCGAAGCGCCGCGCAAGCCGCTGTCGGACGCGCGTCTGGCCGACCTGCTGCAGGCCGAGGGCATCACGGTGGCCCGACGGACGGTGGCAAAATATCGTGAAGCCATGAACATCCCGTCTTCCAACGAGCGCCAGCGGGTAAGCTGAGACCCACATGACCTGCCCCGCCCCCCGCTTCCCAGTCCCGCGCCCGCGCTTGCAGGTGCTTGACCTGACCTGGCGCGCGCCCCATGTCCTGATGAAGTGGAGCGGCAATTGCATGCCGCTCTCAACGGCGACGCAGATTGCGCCGCCACCTGCCCTACGCTGTCGGAACGTGCGGCGTGTGGGCTTTACCTGACGTTCCACCAAGGAGGTTCAGCCATGCGGATCGAGATCAGTGGTCACCAGATCGATGTCACCGCCGCCCTGCGCGAGTATGTCGAAACCAAGCTGGCGCGCCTTGAGCGCCACTTTGACCACTTGTTGGATGTCCACGCGATTCTGTCGGTCGACAAGCTCGTCCACAAGGCGGAGGCGACGGTGCATACCGCCGGCCGCAGCATCCACGCCGAGTCGACCGCCGAATCCATGTACGCCGCCATCGATCTGCTGGCGGACAAGCTCGATCGCCAAGTGATCAAGCACAAGGAAAAAGTGACCGATCACCACCGCGGCGAAGCACCTTCGCGCAACGGCAGCTTCGGCTAGTTCGACCCTCACCTTGCCGCCAGCCTACGGGCTGGCGGTAGCGCCTCCCCCAGGCCGGTTTCCTCATGCTCCTGATTGATCTACTGACGCCCAGCCGCACCGCCACCGGCGTCAGCGCTACCAGCAAGAAGCGCCTGCTCGAAACGCTGGCGACCACACTGGCTGAAGGCCAGGGTGAAGCCTGCGAGCGAGCCATCTTCGACAGCCTGTTTGCGCGCGAAAGGCTTGGCTCGACCGGGCTCGGCCACGGTGTGGCCATTCCGCACGGTCGGACGCCCGGCCTGAGCAATGCCATCGGTGCCTTCGTGCGGCTGTCGGATGGCATCGATTTCAGTGCGATCGACGGCGCTCCGGTCGACCTGGTGTTCGCTCTCGCTGTGCCTGAGCACTTCAGCCACCAGCACCTGGTGTTGCTGTCGCAGCTCGCCGAAATGTTCGGCGATGCCGGGTTCTGCCTGCAGCTTCGCAACGCTTCCGACGCCGCCAGCCTGTACGCCCTTCTGGCGGACTGGCAGCTCACCCACGCAGCCGCCTGAGCCCCGCCGGGCGGACGCCGATGGACGCCCGCATCAGTGCACGCGAGCTGTTCGATCAACTGCAGGCTCGCCTGGGCCTTCGCTGGATCGGCGGCCAGCGCGGCGAACGGCGCGAGATCGAGCCGGGTGAGAATCTGTCGCGCCGACCTTCGCTGGCCGGCTATCTCAACACCATCCACGCCAACAAGGTGCAGATCATCGGCGCCGAGGAGCTGGCGTACCTGGATGGTCTGGATTCGCGCCAGCGCTGGGAAACCCTGGCCAAGATCACCCACGCCGGCCCGCTGGCCCTGGTGATCAGCCGCGACCAGCAGGCGCCGCCCGATCTGCGTGACGCCTGCAACGAAGCCGACATCCCGCTGTGGATCTCACCGCGGCGCGGCCACGAACTGCTGACCTATTTCCAGTACCACCTCGCCCGCGCGCTGGCGCGCAGCCAGACACTGCACGGCGTGTTCATGGAGGTCTATTCGATCGGCGTGCTGATCACCGGTGAATCCGGTCTCGGCAAGAGCGAGCTCGCACTGGAACTGATCACGCGCGGCCACCGGCTGGTGGCGGACGACGCGCCGGAGTTCACCCAGATCGCGCCGGACGTGGTCGACGGCACCTGCCCCGAACTGCTGCAGGACCTGATCGAAGTCCGCGGGCTGGGCATCCTCAACGTGCGCGAGATGTTTGGCGATACCTCGGTCAAGGGCAACAAATACCTGCGCCTGATCGTCCACCTCGAACGCTACGACCCAGAACTGCAGCCCTACCGCATGGACCGACTGTACGGCGACCGCAGCAGCCGCACGGTGCTCGATATCGAAGTGCCACAGATCACCCTGCCGGTGGCGGTGGGCCGCAACCTCGCCGTGCTGGTGGAAGCGGCGGTGCGATCGCATATCCTCAAGGCCAAGGGCGCCGATCCGGCGCAGACTTTCATGGACCGCCAGGCCCACCAGATGCGCAGACTCGACCCATGAGCAGCGAAGAGAACACCCCGCCCGGCTCCGACAGCCTGCCACCCGTCCTCGTGGTGAGCGGCCTGTCCGGGTCCGGCAAGAGCGTCGCCCTGCGCACGCTCGAAGACCTCGACTACTACTGCGCCGACAATCTACCGGCCGAGCTGCTGCCCGACTTCGTGCGCAGCGTGGTCGGCGGCAATCGTCGCCACGCCCGGCTGGCGGTGGGTATCGATGTCCGCAACCGCGAGCAGGACCTCGCCTCGCTGCCGATCTCGCTGGCCGAGATCGGCGCCGAAGGCTACCCCTATCGACTGGTGTTTCTGGACACTCGCGACGATGTGCTGATCCGGCGCTTCAACGAAACCCGGCGCCGCCACCCGCTGAGCCGCGGCGGCCTGCCCTTGGCCGAGGCGATCGCGCATGAGCGCGAGATGCTGCGCCCACTGGTTGCGCTGGCTGACGTGGTCATCGACAGCAGCGAACTCAACGTCCACCAGCTGCGGCGCAAGATCACCACCGAGATCGCCATCGATGCCGCCACCGGACTGTCGATCCTGCTGGAGTCCTTCGCCTACAAGAACGGCCTGCCGGCCGATGCCGACTTCGTATTCGACGTGCGCTGCCTGCCCAACCCGCACTGGATGCCGGCGCTGCGGCCGCTGTCCGGGCGCGATGCCGCAGTCGCCAGGCATCTGGACGAACAGCCGCTGGTGCGCGACTACCTCGACCAGGTGCTGCGCTTCCTCGACACCTGGCTGCCCCGCTTCGAGAGCGACAGCCGCAGCTACGTCACCGTCGCCTTCGGCTGCACCGGCGGCCGTCATCGCTCGGTGTACTGCGCCGAGACCGTCGCCGCCCATCTGCGGCGACATGGCCGCGAGCAGGTGGTGACCTTTCACAGGGAGATCGAGTGATGCGGGATTGCATAGTGGGCAGTGAGGATTCGAAGCGTTCCTGCGCGCGGCCGGGGGGCGGGCACTGATGGCCGTTGGAGTTCTGCTGCTGACTCACCCGGGCATCGGCATCGCGCTGCGCGCGGTGGTGCAGAAGGTGATCGGCAACCCGACCCTGCCCCTCGAAGTGTTGGAAGTGCCCTTCGATGCGCCGATGGACGAGTTCTCGCTGCGCGCGCGTGGCACCCTGGACCGGCTCGACAACGGCGGCGGCGTATTGATCCTGACCGACCTCTACGGCGCTTCGCCGAGCAATCTCGGCGCGCGGCTGGAGCAGACCCCCGTGCAGGTGCGGCGGGTGTCCGGGCTGAGCCTGCCGATGCTGCTGCGCGTGTTGAACTATCCCGAGCAGACCCTGGATGCGCTGGCAGCCACCGCTGTCCTTGGCGCCCGCACTGGAGTGGTGAACGGCAATGCTTGAGCGCGAACTCACCGTGGTGAACCGGCTCGGCCTGCACGCGCGCGCGTCAGCCAAGCTCGTGCAGCTGCTGGGCAGCTTCAAGTGCAATGCGTTCCTGATTGGCCGCGGCCGCGAGGTCAATGCCAAAAGCATCATGGGCGTGATGCTGCTGGCCGCCGCCCAGGGCAGCACGGTGGTCCTGCGCGTCGACGGCCCGGACGAAGCCCAGGCCCTGGCCGCCGCCGAAGACCTGTTCGCCCGCCGCTTCGACGAGGATGCCTGATGCGTCTGGTCCTGCACGGTCAGCCGGCTTCGCGCGGTCTCGCGCTGGGTCGTGCGCACGTGCGGGAACCGCAGATGCACGAGGTGCGCGAGGAGAATATCCCCGCCGGCGCCGCCGATGCCGAGATCGAGCGTCTGCACACCGCCATCGAAACCGCCCGCAACGAGCTGATGCTGATGCGCCAGCAGGTGCAGGGCGCGCTGGCGCACGAGCTCGGCGAGTTTCTCGACCTGCACCAGTTGATCCTGGACGATCCCGAACTGGTGCTGGGCCTGGACGATCTGATCCGCACCGCGCTGTTCTCGGCCGACTACGCGCTGAAGCTGCAGCGCGATCGTCTGGTGGCGGTCTTCGACGCCATCGACGACCCCTACATGCGCAGCCGCCGCGAAGACGTCGAGCACGTCATCGGGCGGGTTTGGGCCGCCCTGCATCGCAGCCCGATCAGCGCAACACCCGGCGTGGCCGGCGAAGTTCTGGTCACCGACACCATCGCCCCGGCCGAACTTTCCCACCTGACCGAGCGCGGCGTGGTGGCGGTGATCACCGGCGCCGGCAGTGCGCTGTCGCACAGCGCCATCCTCGCGCGCGGCCTGCAGCTGCCGCTGATCGTCGGTGCGCACGAGGCACTCGCCCAGATCAACGATGGCGATGCCCTGCTGATCGACGGTCACACCGGCGAGATCATCATCGAGCCCGACGCCGACGACCTGCGCCGGTTCAAGCGCCTGCAGCGCGACAACGTGCGCGAACGCCGCGTCCTGCACAAGCTGCGCGACGCCGAAACCGTGACCCGCGATGGCGCCCAGATCCGCCTGCTGGCCAACGCCGAATCGCGCGAGGACGTGATTCGCGCCTATGAACTCGGCGCCTCCGGCATCGGCCTGTACCGCACCGAATTCCTGTTCATGCAGGCTCGCGAGCCGCCGGATGAAGAGTCCCAGTTTCTGGTCTACCGCGACCTGGTGATGGGCATGCGCGGGCGGCCGGTCACCCTGCGCACACTCGACCTCGGCGCCGACAAGGCCGACCGCGCCGGCATCGCTCTGTCGCATGAGCCCAACCCGGCCCTGGGCCTGCGCGGGGTGCGACTGTCGCTTGCCCAGCCCGGCCTGTTCCGCAGCCAGATCCGCGCCCTGCTGCGCGCTTCGGCTTACGGCAAGGTCAATATCCTGGTGCCGATGGTCGGCTTCCGCGAAGAGGTGCTGCAGGTCCGCCGCCTGATCGACCGCTGCACCGCCGAACTCGCCGCCGAAGGCCACGCGGTCGCCGACAAAGTCGCGCTTGGCGTAATGATCGAAGTGCCCGCCGCCGCGCTGGCCCTGGGCAGCATCACCCGCGGCATCGAGTTCCTGTCGATCGGCACCAATGATCTGGTCCAGTACCTGTTGGCCATCGACCGCGGCAACGACGCGGTCGCCGCCCACAGCAGCCCGCTGCATCCGGCCGTGCTGCGGGTGCTGCGCGAGATCCTGCAATACGGCAACAAGCGCGCCATCTCGACCTCGATCTGCGGCGAAATGGCCGGCGATATCGCCTACACACGCCTGCTGCTGGCGCTAGGCCTGACCGAGTTCAGCCTGCATCCGGCGCACCTGCTGGAAGTTCGCCGAGTAATCCGCGACAGCGACCTCGGCGAGCTCAAAAAGCGCTGCGCACGCCTGCTGCGAGCGCAGGATCGGGCGGGCATCGAGGCGATTGTGGCGGGGCTGTAGCGGCGACCACGGGTTCGTTACGTCTCGTGGCGTTGCAGTCCTCGCCAGCCTGCACGAACGGCGTCACTGCCGTCATCGCCCAATACGACCCCGCTACCCTCGCCTGCAGTGCGGCACGTGCCGCGGGCACGCACTGCAGGACGCTCAACATAAGGGCGCAGGTCAGAGCCAGTTCGGTCCGCCGGGCCGGTTGATCCAACAGGTCCATGGCAGCCTCCGCAGCCGGTCAGCTCAGCTGCGGCGCTGGGTCAGCAGGTGGTAGGCCAGCATGCCGATGCCGGCCGCGACGAACATCAGGCCAAAGGTGCCGGGGCGATCGGCCTCCAGCTTCAGCCATTCGATCAGGCCAAAGCCAGCGCCCAGCGAGGTCAGCACCAGGCCCCACTTCAGCGCCGAGGTGCGGCGGGCCAGCTCGTCGGCCTCGATCAGCGACTTCACCAGCGATTCCGACGCCGACGATTCGACGATGCGGCGACGGACGCGGGCATCCATGATGCTCTTGATGACGTAGGCGATGCAGACGAACAGGCTGATCGGGACGAGCAGTGTGAAATCCATGGTGGTTCTCCGTGCGACAGGCTCCATGCCTGCCTTGGGGAAGAGAGATCCGGCGGCGGCGACGGCGGTTGCACCTCGACGAAAATGATTCGACTGCAACCGCGGCGACGAAGAGCGTATCTCTATGCCGCATGAGCGATGACCACACCCTGGTTGAAGACGTCCTGCGCAACCGCCCCGGCGGCTTCAATCGCCTGGTTGATGCGCACAAGGGCTTGGTCTGGCACATCCTGCAGCGGATGGTGCGCAACCCGGATGACACCCAGGACCTGTGCCAGGAGAGCTTTCTGCGCGTGTACCGCAAGCTCGACCAGTTCCGCTTCGACTGCGCGCTGTCGAGCTGGGTCGGGCGGATCGCCTTCACCGTCGGCGCGCGTTTCCTTGAAAAGAAGTCGCTGCCGCTGGCGCAGGGCCCTGGCTTCGAGAGCGAGAATGACAACGACCCGTTTGCGCACATCAGCGATGGCGCCGATCTGGAAGGCGAGTTCGCCGAGGCCGACCTGATGCAGCACGCGCAGCGCCTGATTGAGCAACTGCCGCCGCTGCAGCGCACTGTGTTGACGCTTTACCATGCCGACGAGCTGTCGATCGGCGAGATCGCCCGGATCACCGAGCGCCCGGAAGGCACGATCAAGAACCTGCTGTTCCGCATTCGGCTGCGCCTGCGTGAGGCGATGCTGGAGGCGGTAGGAGAAGCCGCATGAGCACTTCGCCGAATTCCCGTACGCCAACCGATCCCCGTATCGATGCCGAGTGGCAGCGGCAGGAGCGCGCGCGCAGCGAGGGCAGCGCGGACCCGCTGTATCGCGCGATGGCCCGCGCTGCCGCCGATGCTCCCGCGCCGATGCTGCCTGCCGACTTCATGCAGACCCTGGAACGCCGCGCGCAGCGCTCCAGCGCGGAAGACCGCTTCGAACTCGGCCTGCTCAGCCTGGTGCTGTGCGCCGGAGGCCTGCTGGCGGCGTTCTATGGCCTGCCGGTGTTGGCCGAACTGACCCAAGGTCTGAACCTCACCCTGCCTGCGCTGCCGGAAGCCAGCGCGTCCTGGGCGCTGCTGGGCGCTGCTGGGCACGGCTGGAATCGGGCTGGCTGCGGTGCTGAGCGGGCTGGCTGAGCGGCAGACACGCTCGGGCCGCACCGGCGTCTGATCGCCGCTGTCTGGCGCGAGAACGAAGTCGGCGTTACTGCGGTTCACCCGCTGCGACAGGTTGTTCGCGACAGGCCCTTTGCAGCACGCCCGCTTCGATCGAATCTGTTGGCTTATCGCCGGATCACGGCGCGTCGAGAAGCATCTGCGCGCCTCAGGCCCCGAGGAAGCGGAAACGCCGAAACCAGCCCTACAGCTCCGCCAGCGCCTGCAGCACCGCCTCGCCGTAGCGATCGAGCTTGCGCGCGCCGAGGCCCGCGATCTCGCCTAGTTCGTCCATGTCCTGCGGGTCGGATTCGGCGATCGCCTGCAGGGTGCTGTCGTGAAAGATCACGTAGGCCGGAACGTTCTGTTCGCGCGCGAGTTTCGAGCGCAGCTCGCGCAGCGCCAGGAAACGCGATTCGGTATCGGGGTCGGCAAACTCGATCGCGCTTGGTCCGCGCCGTGCGGTGCCGGGCTTGGCGCCACGCTTGCCCTTCACCACTTCGGGGTCGCGACGCAGACGAATCGGCTGCTCGCCGCGCAGCACCGCGCGGCTGGCATCGGTGAGGCGCAGCGCGCCGAAACCGTCGATATCGATCACCGCCAGGCCCGCGGCCAGAATCTGCCGATACACGCTGCGCCAGCTGGATTCATCGAGATCGCGGCCGAGTCCATACACGCCCAGATTCGCATGGCCGTGCTGGCGGATGCGCTCGTGGTCAGCGCCGCGCAGCACGTCGATCAGATGCCCGACTCCGAACCGCTGCCCGGTGCGGTAGATGCACGACAGCGCCTTCTGCACCGCGACCGTGCCGTCCCAGGTGTCGGCCGGTTCCAGGCAGTTGTCGCAGTTGCCGCAGGGTTTCGGATAGAGCTCACCAAAGCCCTCCAGCAGCACCTGTCGACGGCAGCGCACCGACTCGCAGAAACCCAGCAATTGATCCAGCTTGCGACGCTCGACGCGTTTGCGCTCATCGGACGACTCCGAGCGCTCGATCATCTGCGCCTGGTTCACCACATCGCCCAGGCCATACAGCAGCCAGGCCTCGGCCGGCGCACCGTCGCGGCCGGCGCGACCGGTCTCCTGGTAATAGCCTTCCATCGAGCGCGGCAGATCGATATGGGCGACAAAGCGCACGTCCGGCTTGTCGATGCCCATGCCGAACGCGATCGTCGCCACCATCACGATCCCGTCCTCACGCAGGAAGCGGCGCAGGTTGGTCGCGCGGATCGAGGCGTCAATGCCGGCGTGGTAGGGCAAGGCGTTGAAGCCCGCGCCCTGCAGCGCCTCGGCGGTCTCCTCCACGCGCTTGCGGGTCATCGCATAGACGATGCCGGTTTCGCCGCGGTGGCGATCGATGAAATCGCCGAGTTGGCGCTTGGCGTTCTGCTTGTAGGCGATGCGATAGCGGATGTTGGCGCGGTCGAAACTGGTGACGAACTGCTTCGCATCATTGAGGCCCAGACGCTCGACGATCTCGCGCTGAGTCGGCGGGTCAGCGGTGGCGGTCAGCGCGATCCGCGGCACGTCGGGCCAGCGCTCGTGCAGCAGGTTCAGCTCGCGATACTCCGGGCGGAAATCGTGACCCCACTGCGACACGCAGTGCGCCTCGTCGATCGCGAACAGGCCGACCTGCACCCTACTGAGCAGGTTCAGAAAACGCCCGGTCAGCAGGCGCTCCGGCGCGACATAGAGCAGATCGAGCTGACCGTTGAGCAGATCCATCTCGACGCCCGCAGCGGTGTCGCTGTCGAGGCTGGAGTTCAGAAACGCGGCGCGCACGCCGAGCTGGCGCAGCGCTTCGACTTGGTCCTGCATCAGCGCGATCAGCGGCGAGATCACCACGCCGACTCCATCACGCAACAGAGCCGGCAGCTGATAGCACAGCGACTTGCCGCCGCCGGTGGGCATCAGCACCAGGCAGTCCTTGCCGGCCACCAGATGCTCGACGATGGCCTGCTGCGGGCCGCGGAACTGGGTGTGGCCGAAGACGGTTTTCAGGGTGTCGTGGAGGCGGTCGGTCATAGGGGTTTCGCGCCGCTCGCGCGGATGGGCGCGCGATTGGAGCCCCTCTCCCCGTGGGAGAGGGGTTGGGGTGAGGGCGGGGCGGAGCGCGGGCTCCAACCTTTGGCGACCAGTGGTGCTCGGCTCTGGCAGATTCGCGGCTGCAACTGCTGCAGCGGTTGCGGTTGCTGCGGCGAAAGCGAGAGCGAGAGCCAGAGCTTTCGGTCGGCCCTGCGGGCCACCCGAGTCACTTTCTCTTGAGTGGCCAAGAGAAAGTAACCAAAGAGAAGGCCACCCCTCGTCCGCGCCCTGCGCGCATCCATGCGCTCCGGGTTCGCGTGAGGCGGTCGGGGTTCGTGGACAGTGCATCCCTGCACTGTCACGAACCTCGCCGGCATCCCTGCCGGCGACCCTACGGGCGATTCGACCGCCTCCCGCCGCTCCCCAGGGGCCCCGGGTAGAGCGCGGGCTTCCTGCCCGCAGAAGCTGGAGCGAAGCCGAAGCCGGCACGGGAACGGGAACGGGAACGGGAACGGGAACGGGAACGGGACCGGGAGCGGGAACGGGAACGGGAACGGGAACGGGAACGGGAACGGGAGCGGGAGCGGGAGCGCGTGATTATTGGACTGGCTGCAAATGTCGGCCCGGAGCGCCTGTGTAGGTTGGGCGGAGCGCAGTCGGTCACCACACAAGCCGCGAGTTCGAAGTCCGCGATGTTGGGCCGCGCTGCGCTTGGCCCAACCTACGTGCCACGAGAGGTTTCGGGACGCGGCGCAGTTGGGGCGCGAAGCGAAAGCAAACGGCCGAGCAGACCGCCAGGGCGAATCCAAGTCGCCAACCTCAATCCGCACGCCCTCAAACCGCACATCCAGATCCCGACCCAAAGTGGCACCCTCAATCCCCACCCCAGCAAGCGTCTGCTCTTGCGGGCACGACGCCCGCGCTCTACCCGGGGCCCCTGGGGAGCGGCGGGAGGCGGGCGAATCGCCTGAAGGGTTGGCCGCAGGGATGCGGCCAAGGTTTTCGACAGGCCAAGGATGGCCTGTCCGAAAACCCCGACCGTCTCCCGCGTACCCGGAGTGCAAGATGCACGTAGGGCGCGGACGTGGGGTGCCCTTCTCTTTGGTTACTTTCTCTTGGGCAAGCAAGAGAAAGTGACTCGGCCAGCCCGAAGGGCTGACCGAAAGCTCTTGCTCTTGATCTTCACGCCGATACCCACCAAGCGCCGAAACAAGCCATCCAGAGACCGCAGCACGGCACCGGTGGGTCAAGACCCACCCTATGGGATCGGTAACGCAGCGTGCTCCCACTTAGCCTGCCGCCAGCTGCGACACATCCGCCACCGCCAGAAAGCGATCCGACAGCCGCTTGAGCAAGGCCAGGCGATTGCCCCGCACGGCCAGGTCGTCGGCCATCACCATCACCGCATCGAAGAAGGCATCAACCTGCGGCCGCAGCTCGGCCAAGCGACGCAGCACGCCGACATAGTCGCGGCTGGCCAGCAGCGGATCGGTCGCGGCTATCGCCGCTTCGATCGCCGCATGCAGCGCGTGCTCGGGCTCGCCTTCGAACAGGGCCTCATCGACCGTCGCCGGCAGCTCGGCTTCGTTCTTGCGCAGAATATTGCGGATGCGCTTGTTGGCCGCGGCGAGTGCGGCGGCTTCGGGCAGCTGGGCGAATTCGGCGATGGCCTTCAGGCGGGCGTCGAAGTCGGTCAGTGAGGCGGGCTTGAGTTCAAGCACGGCTTCGAACTGCTGGGCGGGTACGCCCTGGTCTGCGTAGTAGCCGCGGAGGCGGTCGAAGATGAAGTCGTACAGCTCGGAAGCAAGCTTAGTTGCATCGACAGACAATCCGATCACTGGGGCCGACTTGACGTCGATCCCTTGCGCATCGGCCTCCTTCATTGCCGCCACTGTGAGGCCCACCGCCGCATTCTCACGATCTCGGCGCAAAACCTCGCCAGTCTCGCGCAGCGCATCCAACAACGAAGCATCGACTGCGCCTTCCACCAACGTCCGCGCCAACCCCAACGCATTCCTGCGCAACGCAAACGGATCCTTGTTGCCGGTCGGCTTGAGCCCCGCAGCAAACCCACCCGCCAGCGTATCCAGCCGCTCGGCAACCGCCAGCAGTTGACCCAGCTTCGACGGCGCGATCGCATCACCCGCGAAGCGCGGCATGTAGACCTCGTCCAGCGCAGCGGCCAGCTCTGCGGGCTCTCCGGCGGCAGCGGCGTAGTAGCGCCCGGCAATGCCCTGCAGCTCAGGAAACTCGCCGACCATGCGCGATTGCAGGTCTGCCTTGCAGTAGCGCGCGGCGCGCGCGGCGAGCTCGGGATCAACGCCAAAGGAAGGCGCCAGCTGACGTGCAAGCGTGGCGATGCGCGCGACCTTGTCGGCATAGCTGCCCAGCTTCTGCTGGTAGGTCACCGTCTTCAGGCCCTCGTTCATCGAAGCGAGACCCTGCTTCAGATCCTCGTCGAAGAAGAACTTGGCGTCGGCGAAGCGCGGGCGGATCACCCGCTCGTAGCCCTTGCGGACTTCAGCCGGATCTTTCGACTCGATGTTGGCGATACCGATGAAGTGCTCGGTGAGTTTCCCGGCGGGGTCGAGCACCGGGAAGAACTTCTGGTTGGCTTCCATGGTGGCGATCAGGGCTTCCTGCGGTACGCGCAGGAAGTCGGGCTCGAAGCTGCAGGTGATCGGACTGGGCCATTCGTTCAGGCACTGCACTTCTTCGAGAATGCCGGCGTCGATGCGGGCCACGCCGCCCACCGCCTGCGCGGCCTCGTTCACCAAGCTGCGGATGCGCTCGCGGCGTTCGTCGGCATCGACCAGAACCTTGGCGGCGCGCAGGGCTTCGATGTAGTCCTCAGGTCTGGCGATCCAGACGGGCTTGGCGTGGTGGAAGCGGTGGCCGCGGCTCATGCGGTCGGAGTTGAGGCCGAGCGTTGCGGCCGGCACCACTTCGTCACCCAGCAGAACCACCAGCCAATGCGCGGGACGGGCGAAACCGTAGTCGTGGCTGCCCCAGCGCATCGGCTTCGGAATCGGCATGCCCTTCAGCGTGTCTGCCAGCACCTCGTTCAGCAGGTCGGCAGTGCGCGCGCCGGGCTTGATCGCGCGGGCGACGAAGCGCTCGCCCTTGTTGTCGGTGATGCGCTCAAGCGCGCTCCACTCGACGCCGTTCTTCTGCGCGAAACCCTTCAGCGCCGGGGTCGGATTGCCATCAGCATCGAGGCCGATGTTGAGATACGGCCCCAACACTTCCGAGCGCTGCTCGGGCTGCTCGGTGGCGACGGCCTCGACCAGCACGGCCAACCGGCGCGCGCTGTAAAGGCTGCGTGCGGCGCCGTGGGCGACGCCGCGCTTGGCGAGGCCGGCGACCACGCCAGACGCAAACGCGGCGGCGAGTTCGGGCAGCGCCTTGACGGGCAGCTCTTCGGTGCCGAGTTCGATCAGCAGTGCACTGGAGTTGATGTCAGCAGTGCTCATCACGCGGCCTCCTTGCCAGCGGTGCCGAGTGGCGCAAGCCCGAGCTTCGCGCGTTCGGCTTCGCCCTTCAGCACCGGAAAGCCGAGCTTCTCGCGCTGGGCGTGGTAGCTCTCGGCGACCGCCTTGGACAGGTTGCGCACGCGCAGGATGTAGCGCTGACGCTCGGTGACCGAGATCGCGCGACGGGCGTCGAGCAGGTTGAAGCTGTGGCTGGCCTTGCAGACCTGGTCATAGGCCGGCAGCGGCAGACCGGCTTCAACCAGCTTCAGGGCCTCGGCCTCGCAGGCGTCGAAGCGGTGGAAGAGTTCCGCCACGTCGGCATGCTCGAAGTTGTAAGCGCTCTGCTCGCGTTCGTTCTGCAGGAAAACATCGCCATAGGTCACCTTGCCCTGCGGCCCTTCGGTCCAGATCAGGTCGTAGACGTTGTCGCAGTTCTGCAGGTACATGCACAGGCGCTCAAGGCCGTAGGTGATTTCGCCGGTCACCGGCCGACATTCCAGCCCGCCGGCCTGCTGGAAGTAGGTGAACTGGGTGACCTCCATACCGTTCAACCAGACCTCCCAGCCCAGGCCCCAGGCGCCCAGGGTGGGGGATTCCCAGTTGTCTTCGACCAGGCGCAGGTCGTGCACCAGCGGGTCGACGCCGAGTGCTTTCAGCGAGTCGAAATACAGCTCGACGATGTTGTCGGGGTTGGGCTTCATCACCACCTGGTACTGGTAGTAATGCTGCAGACGGTTCGGGTTCTCGCCGTAGCGGCCGTCGGTGGGGCGGCGCGAGGGCTGCACATAGGCCGCGTTCCAGGGCTCGGGTCCGAGCGCGCGCAGGAAGGTGGCCGGGTGGAAGGTGCCTGCGCCGACCTCGAGATCGAGCGGCTGGATCAGCACGCAGCCCTGGGCCGCCCAATAGGCGTTCAGACGCTGGATGAGTTCCTGGAATGTGAGCAGTTTCGCGGCTTCAGCCGTCATGGTTCACCGGGTCTGTGCGGGCAAGCGCGCTAGTATAGCGGCTGCATTTGAGTGGCCCGAGACCGCGGCCAGCACACAGGTCAAGCCCGCATGAGCCACGTTCGCCGCCCTGCCCATCCGCGACCCGAAGCGCCGCGCCTGCCCTTGGGGCGGCTGGGTCTGGACAGCGTGCTGGCCCTGCTGCAGGAAGACGGGGTCATCGACGCCAAGGAGGCGCTGCGCGCACGCGGCGCGGCCAAGTCGGGCAAGTCGCTGATCGAGGTGCATCCGCTGGTGCTGCTGGCCAACCTGAAGCTCGCCAGCCACGACAAGGCCGGCACCGAACTCAGCCTGGAGCGCCTGACCCAGTGGCTGGCCGACGCCAGCAAGGTGCCCTATCTGCGCATCGACCCGACCAAGATCGACGTCGCCGGCGTCACTGGCCTGTTCTCGCATGCCTATGCGCAGCGGTTCCGCATCCTGCCGGTGGAGGTCAGCCCCGAGAAGGCGGTAATCGCCACCAGCGAGCCGATGGACACGCGCTGGCTGGAGGACATCCGCCACATCCTGCGCCGCGAAATCGAGCTGAAGGTGTCGAACCCGCTCGATATCCATCGATACACGATGGAGTTCTTCGGCGTCACCCGTTCGGTGCGGCGGGCCAAGAACGCGAATGACGACCAGCCGGCGACCACCCTGCCGAGCTTCGAGCAGCTGGTCGAGCTCGGCGCCAGCGGCGAAGTCGGCGCAGATGATCGCCACATCGTCCACATAGTTGACTGGCTGCTGCAGTACGCCTACGAGCAGCGCGCCTCGGACATCCACTTGGAGCCACGGCGCGAGCTGTCGCGGGTGCGCTTCCGCATCGACGGCGTGCTGCACAAGGTGTTCGAGCTGCCGACGCCGGTCATGGTCGCGGTGGTCAGCCGGATCAAGGTGCTGGGCCGGATGGACGTCGCCGAAAAGCGACGTCCGCAGGACGGCCGCATCAAGACCCGCTCGCCCGGTGGTCGCGAAGTCGAAATGCGCCTGTCGACCATGCCAACCGCTTTCGGCGAGAAGTGCGTGATGCGCATCTTCGACCCCGACACCGCGCTGAAATCGGTCGAGGCACTCGGCTTCTCGGCCGATGAGTCGGCCGCCTGGACCGACCTCACCACCCGCCCGCACGGCATCGTGCTGGTCACCGGCCCGACTGGTTCGGGCAAGACCACCACCCTGTACTCGACCCTGAAGCGGCTGGCCACCTCCGACGTCAACGTGTGCACGGTCGAGGACCCGATCGAAATGATCGCGCCCGACTTCAACCAGATGCAGGTGCATCAGGCGATCGACCTCGATTTCGCCTCCGGCGTGCGCACCCTGCTGCGGCAGGACCCCGACATCATCATGATCGGCGAGATCCGGGATCTCGAAACCGCGCAGATGGCGGTGCAGGCCTCCCTGACCGGGCATCTGGTGCTGTCGACCCTGCACACCAATGACGCCGCCTCCGCGATCACTCGCCTGCTTGATCTCGGCGTGCCCTACTACCTGATCCAGTCGACCCTGAACGGCGTGCTGGCACAGCGGCTGGTGCGCACCCTGTGTCCGCACTGCAAGCGCGAAGCGCCGCCGGATCCCGCCGCATGGCGCGGCCTGGTTGGCCGTCATCCGCTGCCGCAGCCTGCGCAGATCTGCGCACCGGTCGGCTGCCTGGAGTGCCGCAATACGGGCTATCTGGGCCGCATCGGTCTGTACGAAATGCTGGTGCTGTCGCCGGAGCTGAGCGCGCGCATCCGCCCCGACATGGACCTTGCCGCCTTCACCCGTCTGGCCCAGGACCAGGGCATGAGCCCGCTGCGCTGCGCCGCCGCCGCGCATGTGACCTCGGGCCTGACCACCATCGAAGAAGCCCAGACCGTCCTGCCGCCCGAGCTATGAATACCCTGCCCTTTCTGATCATCGAGACCGGCCGCCCGATCGCGAGCCTGCGTCGGCTCGGCCCTTTCTCGCACTGGATCCGCGTGGCCGCGGGGCTGTCCGCGCGCGATACCGCGATCTGCCCGGTCGTCGACGATGCACCGCTGCCGCGCCACGATCGCTATGCAGGTGTACTGATCACCGGCTCGGCCGCGATGGTGACCGAGCGCCACCCCTGGAGCGAACGCAGCGCCGACTGGCTGCGTGCTGCCGCCGCCGACGGCCTGCCGCTGTTCGGGATCTGCTACGGCCATCAGCTGCTGGCGCACGCCTTCGGCGGCGAGGTCGGCTACAACCCGCGCGGCCGCGAAATGGGCACCGTGCCGGTGGCGCTGAAACCCTCGGCGGCGCACGACCCGCTGTTCCGTGGCCTGCCGACCCAGCTGCCCGCGCACACCACTCATCTGCAGAGCGTGCTGGCGCCGCCCAAGGACGCCACCGTGCTGGCGCAGTCCGCGCTGGACGACTGTCAGGCGTTCCGGGTTGGCGAGCAGGTCTGGGGCGTGCAGTTCCATCCCGAGTTCAGCGCGACGATGATGCGCGGTTACATCCAGGCGCGACGCAACGAGTTGAATCGCGAGGGGCAGTGTCACCTTGAGCTGGGTCGCAGCGTCCGTCCCGCACCGCAGGCGCGCGATGTGCTGCGCCGCTTCGTGCGGCACGCGCGCCAGCGGCATCTGTAGCGCGCCCACCTCCACTGATGCGCCGATCGTCGATTTGCACAGCGGTCTGATTCCACCAGCCGCCTTCCCACCGCACCGCTGCACAAGGTCCACTCAATGACATTCAGGCGCGTTCCGCCCGGCAATGCCGTCCAATGGGTCAGCGGCGCGATCGGGCTGCTGCTCGCCAACCCCGTGCCCTTCCTGTTGATGGGCCTTGCGATGACGGCCCTCGCGATGCTGCCTCTGCTGGGTGCGCTGGTGCTGCTGATCGTCGGCCCGGTGTTCTACGCCGGCATTGCAAGCGCGGCTCGCGCGCAGCACAGCGGCGTGGCGGCGGATTTCAATCAGCTGCTGACCGGTTTCCAGCTGCCGGGCAAGGCCGGTCAGCTGATCGCGCTGTGTCTGCCGGGGGTGGGCCTGATGTTCGCCTTCATCGTGCTGGGCGTGATGATCGTGATCAGCGTCGGCGCGATGGCGGTGTCGGGCGGCCAGGACATCCAGCCCACGATGGACTTGGTCACCCTGTTCGGCGCCGGCGGACTGGTGACCCTTGTCCTGCTGATGCTGCCGCTGGCGCTGGCGGCGGCCGCGCTGCTGTTCTGTATGCGTCCGCCCAAGCCACCTACCGCTTCCCCACTCGCCGTGCTGAGCCTCAGTTGCAGATCGGCGCCCAGCCCTCGATCGGCAGCAAGCTGTCGATGTCGCGGTTGCGCGTGGTCGGCAGT
>NZ_JBILJQ010000172.1:0-2701 GCF_044377145.1 Aquimonas sp. | reverse complement strand
CGCCCCTGTCCTACGCCCAACAGCGGCTGTGGTTTTTGGACCGTCTGGAGGGCGGCAGCGGGCACTACAACATGCCTGCGGCCTTGCGCTTGAGCGGGGTTTTGGAGGTGGACGCGCTGCGCCGTGCCCTGGACCGGATCGTTGAGCGTCATGAGGTTCTGCGGACCCGTTTCGTCGAGGTGGAGGGAGCGGTGCATCAGGTGGCGCGGCCTGCGCTGCGGGTGCCGGTGGAGTTGATTGACCTGACGGCGCAGCCGAGCGAAGCGCAGCAGCGCGAGGTGCAGGCACGTGCGCGCGCCGATGCGCAGCGCGCGTTCGATCTGCAGCACGATCTGCTGCTGCGGGTGCAGCTGTTGCGCTTGTCGGACGACCAGCACGTGGTGCTGTTCAACATGCATCACATTGCCTCCGACGGCTGGTCGCAAGGCGTACTGATCCGCGAGCTGAGCGCGCTGTATGCGGCCTTTGTCGCGGGTGGTGAGGATCCGCTGCCTGCGCTGCCGGTGCAGTACGCCGACTACGCGGCGTGGCAGCGTCAATGGCTGCAGGGCGAGGTGCTGGAGCGCGAGCTTGGCTACTGGCGCGAGCGGTTGGCCGGAGCGCCGTCGGTGCACTCGCTGCCGCTGGATCATGCGCGACCGGTACAGCAGCGCTTTGTCGGTGGCTTGCTTGAGCGGCGGCTGCCTGCGGCGCTGTCGACGCAGCTGCAGGACTACGCGCGTGCGCAGGGCGCCACGTTGTTCATGGCGCTGCAGACCGCGTTTGCGGTGCTGCTGGCGCGCTACAGCGACGAGTCGGACATCGTGATGGGCACCAGCACGGCCGGTCGCACGCATCAGGATGTAGAGGGCCTGATCGGCTTCTTCATCAACACGCTGGTGCTGCGCACCGAGCTCGACGATAACCCGGGCTTTGCGCGCGCACTGGCGCGCAGCCGGCAGCGGATCCTCGAAGCCTACGGCCATGCCCAGGTGCCGTTCGAGATGCTGGTCGAGACGCTGCGCCCGGAGCGCAGCTTGAGCCACAACCCGCTGGTGCAGGTGTTGTTCTCGTTGAACAACGTCGAGGCGGGCGAGCTGCAGCTGGCCGGCCTGTCGTTGACACCGCTGGGTGTCGACGAGGTGGGCTCGCAGTACGACCTTGAGCTGAACGCGCGCGAGAGCGCCGCAGGCATCGCTCTGGGCTGGCAATACAACGTCGACCTGTTCGAGCCGGCCACGATCGAGCGTCTGGCGGAGGCGTTCGAGCAGCTGCTGACGCAGGTGCTGGCGCATCCCGATGTCGGCGTCTGGGAACTGGACCTTGGCAGCGCACGCGAGCGCCAGGCCCAAGCCGAATGGAATGCCGCGACGGCGGCGTATGCGGCCGAGGGCGCGTTGCACCATGCGGTCGAACAGCAGGCGCAGCGGACACCGGAAGCGATCGCAGTGCACAGCGCGGAGGGCGTGCTCAGCTACCGCAGCCTCAACGAGCGCGCGAATCGTGTCGCCCACCTGTTGCGCAGCCAAGGCGTCGGCGACGGCCATCTGATAGGGCTGTGTGCCGAGCGCAGTCTGCAGCAGCTGATCGGGCTGCTGGCGATCCTGAAATCCGGCGCGGCCTATGTGCCGCTCGACCCGCAGCAACCGCAGGCGCGGCTGCAGGAAATCATCGACGAGTCCGGCATCGAGCGGGTGCTGTGCCAGAGCCAGTGGCAGGACGAGCTGACCCTGGAGACGATGCTGATCCCGCTCGACGGCGGGCTGGCCGAGCGGCTGTACGCGAGCCAGCCGGCGAGCGACCCCGAGATGGCGCGTGGCGGCGATGCGCTGGCCTACGTGCTGTATACATCGGGTTCGAGCGGGCGGCCCAAAGGGGTCGAGGTCTCGCATGCAGCGGTGCTGGATTACTGTGCCGGCGCCCGCGCGCGCTACTACGCGGAGTCGCTGAGCGGCGCGTACCTGATGACCAGCCTGGCGTTCGACTTGACGGTGCCGAGCGTGTATCTGCCATGGCAGAGTGGCGGGCGCATCGTGCTGGCGGCGGCCGGCGATGAAATGGGCGCCGGCTGGGCCGGGCTGAGCGATGAAGCGCAGCCGTGCCTGGTGCGGCTGACGCCGAGCCACATTCGCCTGCTGACGCTGCCGGCGCGCTGGACATCGACGGTGCCCCACGTATTCGTGATCGGCGGCGAAGCTCTGGCGGGCGCCGACCTGGCACGGCTGCGCGCGCACTTTCCGCAGGCGCGGCTGTTCAATCACTACGGCCCGACCGAAGCGATCGTCGGCTGCAGCGCGTACGACGCGAGCGACGACCAGTTCAGTACCGCGGTGCCGATCGGGCGGCCGCTGCCGAACGCGCGGCTGTACGTGGTGGGCCGGCACGGCGCACGGGCGCCGCAGGGCGCCCCGGGCGAGCTGTACGTGGGACGCCGCGCGCTGGCGACGGGCTACCGTGGTCAAGCCGAACTGACCGCCGAGAAGTTCGTCGTCGATGGCTACGGAAACGACGGCCGTCTGTATCGGACCGGCGATCGCGTGCGTCAGCGCAGCGACGGCGAGCTCGACTACCTCGGCCGCATCGACCAGCAAGTCAAACTGCGCGGGTATCGGATCGAACTGGGCGAGATCGAAGCACGGCTGGCAGAGCAGCCGGACGTGCAGGCCTGCGCGGTGAACGTGCGGCAGGACGGCGCCGCCGGCGACTGGCTGGTGGCCTACAT
>NZ_JBILJQ010000171.1:0-2704 GCF_044377145.1 Aquimonas sp. | reverse complement strand
CCACCTGCTGCAAGAACACATTCGCTGGAGTGAAAAGGGCGATGCCCTCGTGCGGGCGGTGATAGTTGTAGTGGGTCACGAATTCCCGCGTCCACGCCCGCGCGTGATCGATGTCGTCGAAGCGCCCCGGAACGTGTCAACCCTTTCCCAACACTCGGCGACGTTTTTTCTAACTAACCACCTCCGGCAGATCGAGCTCAACGGGTGTGGATCTGGCCTTGAGCGCGCCGGGTGTGCTGAGCAGCTCAGCTGCGGGTATCGCCAAGTCCGGGTATATACCTCGCACTGCCCGGGGCGACCAGAACGCCCACAGGCCGCCGGTCAACCTTCGGCCATATAGTGCGTTGTCTGGGAGTCACCAGCGGTCCGGATCAGTTGCTTGCGGCCCGCCTCACCCGAGGATCCGATGCATGCGCGCACTCTTGCTGCTGTCTTTGATGTCATGGGCCATAGCCGCTGCCGCTGCCCCACCGGGTGCTGGCCTCTATTACGATCGTAGCCGCAGCGGCCATGGTCTGGATCTGCAGATCGTCGGTGATCGCGTGGTCGGCACCTTCTACACGTTTGCCGACGACGGCCAGCCCTACTGGTATCTGGTCGACGGCACCTGGTCGGGCGATGTCGGCACGATCGAGATCGTCGAGTACCGTTACAGCGCGGGCGCTATGCCCGCGGTAGCGGTGGCTGCACGCTTTCCCGGAGCGCGCCTGCAGCGGGCAGCAAGCGCGGCCGGTTGCGGCGATGGCAACGCCCGGCCGGGCGCCGGCAGTCTGATCGACTTCAGCTTCAACATCGGCGGCGAAAGCCTGCGCTGGTGCCTGGAGCCCATCGTGCCGGCAAGCTCCGCTGCCGAATCGGCGCTGTCCGGCAGCTGGTACGCCGGCACGGCGGACTCCGGCTGGGGTTTGATCAGCTATCTGTTCGGCGCGACGGGCGCAGCCCAGGCATTTCACACGCTTTACGTCTACGACGGCAGCGGGCGACCGCGCTGGGCCTACGCCAGCGAGGCTGCGCCCGACACCGCGTTCACCCCCGACTTCCGCTTCGCCCGCGGCTATTGCCGCAGTTGCGCCAGCGTGCCGCTGACGACACAGTCGGCTGGAAACGCGAGCATCACTCTGGTGACACCGCGCGCCGACACCGAGAACAACCGCATCATGCTGGCGCTCAGCTACCCCTACGGCGTGGGTGGCCGATTCGACCGCAGCGAAAGGCCGCTGCGGCCGCTCACCCTGGCGACTCGGCCAGCGCTGGTGGCTGCCACCCGCGAAGGTCTGGTGCGCGGCACGGCGCTCGGCGCGACCGGTGCCTTGTACCTTGGCCTGCCCTACGTGGCGCCGCCGCTCGGCGAACTGCGCTGGCGCGCGCCACAGTCGGCCGCGCCGCGGACGCAGCCGCTGCAGGCGAGTGCCTTCGGTCCGGCCTGTCCGCAGAACGCGACCAGCGACGGCATCTACAACAGTACGCTGGGCACGCGTGGCGAGGATTGCCTGCGACTCAACGTGTGGACGCCGGAACTGCGCGAAGGCGTCGCACGGCCGGTGATGGTCTGGATCCACGGCGGCGGCCTGGTGGAGGGTTCGTCGGGTGAGATGCGTCCGGATGGCACGCCGACATATGACGGCGCCAGACTGGCCGACGACGGCGTGGTGCTGGTCTCGATCAACTACCGGCTCGGGCCGCTCGGCTACATGGCGATGCGTGAGTTCGCCGGCGAATCGCCGGACCACCCTAGCGCCGGCAACTATGGGCTGCTGGATCAGATCGCCGCGCTGCGCTGGGTTCGCGACAACATTGCGGCCTTCGGCGGCGACCCGTCACGGGTGACGATCTTTGGCGAATCTGCGGGTGGCTTGTCGACCTGTGCGCTGCTCGCCAGCCCTTTGGCGCGCGGATTGTTCCACCGCGCCATCATCGAGAGCGGCGGTTGCCTGCGTTCGCTACCCGCACTGGAAACCGCACCCTCCGGCCAGGACCCTGGTTTCACCCAGGGCGTGCGGGTCATGACGGCGGCCGGCTGCAGCGGGCAGCCCGACCGCAAGGCTTGCATGCGCGCACTCAACTGGGAAACCCTGATCCAGGTGGCGCAGCCGACCGTGGGCTTTGGCCGCACTGGAGAAAAGTTCGGGCTGCTGCAGGATGGCTACGCGCTCGTCGAGGGCCCGGGCATCGCGATAGCCGCCGGGCGCGCGGCGCCGGTGCCGCTGATCGCCGGCATCAACAACGATGAACTCACCGCCTTGCTGCCAGCCAGCGCGCGACCCGCCACCGTCGCCGCCTACGAAACGCTGGTCATGCAGACCTTCCCGACCATCGGCGCCCTGGTGCTGCAACAGTATCCGGCCGCGGCCTATCCGGAGCCCTGGTACGCCTACACCGATCTGCTCGACGATCTGCAGTTCGCCTGTCCCAACGCCGCCTTCACGCGCAACTTCGCCAGCGCCGGCAATCCCACCTGGCGCTACGTGTACACGCATGTGTTTGCCGGACCGACGGCGATCTACGGCGCCTTCCATGGCGCCGAAATCGCCTTTGTGTTCGGCCCGACGTCGACCGCGACTGCCGCGGAAGCCAACCTCTCGGCGCAGATGCAGCGTCAGTGGACACGCTTCGCCGCCAGCGGCGATCCCAACGGCGGCAGCGATCCTATCTGGCCGCGGCGCCTGCCGGCCGATGACATCGCCATCGAGTTCGACGACGTGGC
>NZ_JBILJQ010000056.1:0-35459 GCF_044377145.1 Aquimonas sp. | reverse complement strand
CTGCCGGCACAGCCGGCGCGGCCGCGGTACTGGTAGCTGGCAACGCTTGACCCGGTCTGCTTGGTGCAGATATTGCCCAGGGCGTCGTAGGTCATGGCCAGCACGGCGGGAGCGCCCAAGCCCTGTAGGCCCACATGGGTGGAACGCAGCCGGTTCAGCGCGTCGTAGCCGAAGCTCTCCAACTCGCCGCGCCGCTGGTCGTGCCGCCAGCGCAGATTGCCCAGCGCGTCGTAGTCGTAGCGCAGCCGCTTCAACGATAAGCAGATTCTTTATACATCAGTCTCACTTCATCTATCTGGCCGATCGATCGACCCAACGAATCGTCAGGCCAGCTGTCCCTAAACCTTCCAAACACGCGAACCCAATCCCCGACCTCGGGGTCTCTTTTTACATCATCGGCCTCGACATCGCGAACAAAAATTGCGTCAATTCTGCTGCCATGCTCGGCGGCCTCTTTCGAGTGGAACAGGATGTAACCATCATCGATTTCCCCCAGAATACCGCTCACTACAATCAGTTTTCCATTGTAGCTACTCGGATCGGCAACCAGTCGAAGATGCGAAACAGTACAGACTTCTTCCGTTTCTGTAGCCACGTCTATACAACCGCGCGCACTTCCCTCAGCCAAAACTGGTTCAGCGAAGAGGAAAGCATGTGCCCAGATAAAGATCCAGCGAACTGATGCTCTCATCATCTGCAATTCCCTTGTAGACAGTACTGCCCAGTGTTGAGGTAGGCCCTGCCAATATTCCCCATTTCCCTGTCAAATCCCGATAGAAATCTCGATTGACTCCATCCATGAAGGCTAGGGCCGCTTGAAGCATAGGCGTATCTGTAGCCGCGAGCCCAAGCTAACCCCAAGTCTCCGCGACCACCCGTTGACTCGAAAATCTCCGAAACCCCGGGAAATGGATCTATGACGAACTGACCTTGGCCGGAGAGAGTCGACCCATTGGGGTGTGAATGAACAAACCCCACAGCAACCGCCCCATCAACTGGAGACTGAGATCCAAACGCACTCCACGCTATCTCGCTCGTATTGAATGACGACCCTACAGCTCCCAAGTAGAATTTTCCACCACTCTTAAAGATGAAGGACCCAAATTATACTTCACCCGCCAATGAACCGACCTGCTCGTGCCAGAACATCGCGGCATCATCCGCGCTATCGAAGGGATGCATGCCACCCTCGGAAAGCATGCGCGCATTCGCTCGTGACAGGCGCTTTTGGGCAGCCTGCCTCTGGGCGCCATGTACCACATGATTAAACGCAAACCCCATGGCTGCAGTCACCGCGCCATTGCTGAACTTCCCCCCACTCAATGACGAGGCGGAGCCACCAATCAGCGCATGCGTCGCGCCACGCAGGAAGTCGCTCTGAATGCCCTCCGTCAGTGGCCCAGCCGCTTCCGAGAAACCCGCGCTCGCAAAGCCGTGCGCGAACTTGCCGCCCTGCAGGTCGCTCATGATGCCACCGGCTGCGCCGTGCGCCACGATCTTCGACACGCGGCCGATGGTGTTCAGTTTGTCGCCGGTGCGTGCCCAGGATGAGGCCGAGTTGGCTTGATCGAAGTAGCTGCCGATGCCGAAGAATATCGCCGCTGAGAAAGCACCTTGCAGGCCACCCTTCAGGGTGCCGGATTGCACCGCACCGGCTGCAAAGCCACCGGCGACCACCACGCCGAAGGCCTGTGTGGTGGTCAGCGCCGCACCCCAATAACCTGCCGCCCAGCCGCCCGTATACACCGTGATAGCCACCGCCACCACGGTGCGCAGGATCTGGCCGAGCGAGAGGTAGCCGCTCGGGTCGGTCAGGCTCAGCGGGTTGTTCAGCACGTAGCTGTAGCGATTCAGGCCCTGGATGCCAGCGTCCAGCATCGGGTCGGGCTGGATGAAGCGGCCCAGCATGGGGTCGTAGACCCGGCCGTTCATGTGGATCAGCCCGAAGGCGTCCAGGTGCTCGTGGCCGGTGAAGCCGCGTGGGGTGAAGGTGGACACCAGCGCCGGCAGGGTCGATGTCCACTGCGTGGCCGCTCGCCGCTGGCCGTGGGCGTCGAAGCTCAGCCGCTCCAACACCACGCCGGACTCGTTGGCGATCACGTCCAGCGAGCCCAGATGATCGTGGAACAGGTACTGCTTGGTCGCTGCCGCGGTGCCGATCCGCGTTTCAATCAGCACGCCGCCGATGTAGCGCCGGGTGAGTTGCGTGCCGTCCGGCCGCTGCAGTTCTTCGACGCTGCCGAAGGTGCGGGTCACGGTGACCGCGCCATTGACGCTCTCGCGCCGCAGGTAGCGTGAGCCGCCCATCACCACCAGCACCAGCACCAGCACCAGCACCAGCACCAGCTGATCGAGCCTGTTGGAACTGGAGGGTCATCTGGGATCTGACACCTGAATTACGACGATCATTGTGTTTCGGCGAAGATCTTCACCACTGGATCAATCGTTGCCAATGCCGCTGAAGCGGCATCGCCTCGATTGACGTGAAAACGCCCATGCACACGCACCCACCCCCGATTGGGCAAGGACGAAGAATCTATTTCCTCGTCACTGAAGTTCAGCAGGATCGAGTCTATCTCGTCCTGCCTGTCAGACGCCTCTTTTGAGAAATAGAGAGAATGAGGAGGGGCTAGTTTAACTCTGATAACCGAACTAAAGACTACTAACTTTCCATCGTAGTCCATTGGTCTAGAGATCAGACGAAGATGAGATACAAAGCACACAGGCTCATCTGCATAAACAACATCTCGACAGCTATCTATGACGGCGTCCGCATTGCACATGACCGGCACACCAAGCGACAAGATCAAAAACACTTTATTGCGAATCATTTGCAGTCTCCCGTTACGCAATACTGTCCGGCATTTAGAAATGCAGATCCTCTCGTCCGCATTTGTCCATCAAAACCACTCAGGAACATGGATTGACTCCACCCGAAAAGCCGACTCCCACTTGATGCGTAAATGTTTAAGTACCCATCCTGCCATGCGATACCAAGGTCACCCGCTCTCCCTCCTGCATTCATAACTCTCGAGAATCCTGGAAAGTTCTCGAGTACATACTGACCCTGCCCAGAAAAGTGGCTGCCGTTCGGGTGCGAATGTATGAATCCAACCAATCCAGCATTGCCTCCGACGCCCCTGGGTCCAAACGCTGGCCAGTCTATCTCGTCTGTTTCAAAGGAGCTTCCAACTGGACCGATGTAGTACTTCTCTCTCGACTTGAAGATGTATGAACCAAACTCGACATCGCCCGCGAGTGAACCGGCCCGTTCGTGCCAGAAGATCGCGGCTTCATCGGCGCTATCAAAAGGCCTCATTCCTCCTTCGGCAAGCATACGAGCGTTCGCCAAGGATAGACGCCTTTGCGCAGCTCGCCTCTGCGCTCCGTGCGCCAACTCATTGAACGAGAACGACATCGCCGCCGTCACCGCCCCATTCGCAAACTTCCCACCACTCAATGACGAGGCGGAGCCACCAATCAACGCATGCGCCGCGCCACGCAGGAAGTCGCTCTGAATGCCCTCCGTCAATGGTCCTGCCGCTTCCGAGAAGCCCGCACTTGCAAAGCCGTGCGCGAACTTGCCGCCCTGCAGGTCACTCATGATGCCACCCGCGGCGCCGTGCGCCACGATCTTGGACACGCGGCCGATGGTGTTCAGTTTGTCGCCGGTGCGTGCCCAGGATGAGGCCGAGTTGGCCTGATCGAAGTAGCTGCCGATGCCGAAGAAGATCGCCGCTGAGAAGGCGCCTTGCAGCCCGCCCTTCAGGGTGCCCGATTGCACCGCGCCTGCCGCAAAGCCACCGGCGACCACCACGCCGAAGGCCTGCGTGGTGGTCAGCGCCGCGCCCCAGTAGCCGGCCGCCCAGCCGCCCGTATACACCGTGATAGCCACCGCCACCACGGTGCGCAGGATTTGGCCCAGTGAGAGGTAGCCGCTCGGGTCGGTCAGGCTCAGCGGGTTGTTCAGCACGTAGCTGTAGCGGTTCAGGCCCTGGATGCCGGCATCGAGCATCGGGTCGGGCTGGATGAAGCGGCCCAGCGTGGGGTCGTAGACGCGGCCGTTCATGTGGATCAGCCCGAAGGCGTCCAGATGCTCGTGGCCGGTGAAGCCGCGTGGGGTGAAGGTGGACACCAGCGCCGGCAGGGTCGATGTCCACTGCGTGGCCGCGCGTCGCTGGCCGTGGGCGTCGAAGCTCAAGCGCTCCAGCACCGCGCCGGACTCGTTGGCGATCACGTCGAGTGAGCCCAGGTGGTCGTGGAACAGGTACTGCTTGGTCGCTGCCGCGGTGCCGATCCGCGTTTCAATCAGCACGCCGCCGATGTAGCGCCGGGTGAGCTGGGTGCCGTCCGGCCGCTGCAGCTCCTCGACGCTGCCGAAGGTGCGGGTCACGGTGACCGCGCCATTGACGCGCTCGCGCCGCAGGTAGCGCGAGCCACCCGGCGTGTACGCCAGTTCCAGCATCGCCGCCGGCATCAAGGCGTCGCCCATCACCACCAGCACCAGCTGATCGAGCCCGCTGAAATCGGTGTAGCGGTTCTGCGCGGCCGTTGCGCCTGTTCGAACGGTCATCCGCCCGTTGGCGTCATAGAACAGCGAGCGGCCGTCTACCGAACTCACGGCGTGCGGGCTGGCCGTGGCGCTGCCTTGGCTGCCGGCACAGCCGGCGCGGCCGCGGTACTGGTAGCTGGCAACGCTTGACCCGGTCTGCTTGGTGCAGATATTGCCCAGGGCGTCGTAGGTCATGGCCAGCACGGCGGGAGCGCCCAAGCCCTGTATGCCCACATGGGTGGAACGCAGCCGGTTCAGCGCGTCGTAGCCGAAGCTCTCCAACTCGCCGCGCCGCTGGTCGTGCCGCCAGCGCAGATTGCCCAGCGCGTCGTAGTCGTAGCGCAGCCGCTGCAGGGTGTCGCCGGGGCCGGCATCGACGGCGGTCAGCCAACCGCGGGTGGCGCTGTAGTCGCGACGCACCTCCATCGACGTGTGATCGCCGCGTCGCTCACGCGTTACCTGGCCACGCGCATTCACCTCAAGGACCCGGTTGTAGACCTCGCCAACGTTCAGGCCGTTGCGCAGTTGCTCGACAAAGCCGCGCGCCGTGTACACCTGTTCAAGCACGCCGCCGGTTGCATCGGTCTGCTGCCAGACCCGGCCGAGGGCGTCGTACACCGTGCTTGCAGTGCGCGTGCGGGTGTCCAGGCTGCCGTTGCCAGCACGGCTGCGCATCAGTGTCGAGAGCGCAGCGGGCCGGCCCAGGCTGTCGTAGCCGTGCGTATTCCGGAACAACTCGTCGCCGGGCGCGACGCGCTCTTCAATGTGCACACTGCCCACGCCCTTGAACGCGGTGTCGTACTGCCAGAGGTCGGTCTGGGTTTGCAGCGCCACCCCGTTCGATGACTCGAAACCCGACTTGAACACCTGCTGCGGCCCCGGCGCCTCGGGCGGTACAACGGTGCCGGTTTCGCGCTTCCACATCCGGCCCAGTGCGTCGTAATGCATCCACGTTTCCACGCCCTGCGCGTCGACCCGACGGATCAGTTCACCGGCCGCGTTGTAGGTGAAGCGCTCGTGCCCGCGGTCGGGATCGCGGCTTTCGCTGACGCGGCCCAAGCCGTCGAACACGGTTTCGGAAACGATCTCGCCGGCACCGGCGTTGCGACGGACAAAGCGAGGGTTGCCCTGCGGGTCGAACTCACGCGAAATCACCAGCCCCTGCTGCGCGCCCTGATTCGGCGCGGCCTGGATCTCCTGCACCACCTCGCCCAGCACGTTGCGCAGCTCCCAACTCTTCTGCGCCATGGCATTGGTCTGTTCGACGCGCATGCCGGCGTAGCTGAAGCTCAACGTGGAGTTGTCGGCCGCCAGCACGCTCAGCGGCCGGCTGAGCACATCGTACTGACGGCTCTCGAAGGCCAGCCCGGAACTCGCACACGGGCTGGCCGCCGCACCGCTGAACGAGGGCGCCGCGCCTGATTGCGCGGGGAGGAAGAACGGTACCGAGCTGCGTGCGGCGCGACCTTTGATGTCGCGGAACGCGCAGCTGGCCGTGAAGTTGCGATCAGGCACCGCCGCTTCGAACGATTCAGCCGCCGCCACCACCACTTGACCCAACCGGTCGTGGTAGCTCCACTGGGTCGGCCCGGCCGTGCTGGTGGTCTGTTGCCGGTACACGGTGCCCGGCGGGCAGGACACGGCGCCGCCGCACAGGCGCAGTGTGACCACCGAGCGCGCGCCGCCCTGCACTTCGGAGGCGTAGGGCCGGCCAAGTGCACCAAAGCGGGCGTAGCTGCGCCGACCGTTGGCATCGCTGACCTCGGTGGGGTTGCCGAAAACGTCGCGGCTGTGAACTTCCGAACTGATGCGTTCGACGACCTGATTGGCTGTGCCCGGGTCGAAGAAGGGGGCGTAGGTACGCAACAGGTAGCGGCCTCGCGCGTCGTATTCCGAGCGCGTGTAGCGGTGAATCGCGGTTGTGGGGCTTCCGTTGGTGGCGGTGGGCCGCTGTTTGATGCGGTTCCGATCACGGCACTCGGCATCGGTCAGCGTGCTGCCGTCCGCTTCGAGAGCGGAACACACATAGGCCGCCACGCGGTTGCCGTAGTCATCCAGATCGTAGAGGGTGCGTGTCGCCTGAAGGCCACCGTCGCCCGACACCGTTTCCGCCAGCAACTGACCGGTTTTTGCGGTTGATGTCAGGTCGTAGACGAAGCTGGCGGAGCGCGTGTCGGTCAGCCCGGCGCGGGTTTTCTCCGTGGTGCTGCCGGTCAGCCGACCCAGGCGCCAGGGCGCCGTCGCTACGCTCATTGGCCCGTTGTCGAACGAGGATACGGTTTTGGTGAAGTGCAGCGATTGCTCGAAGTTGGTCGGGTCGCGCACGTCGATGAAGGCTCGGGTGAGGTTTCCCGCGGGGTCTTGGTAGCACTGCAGTGAATAGGTCAGGCTGAGTCGCGAGTTATCGGTGCCGGTGCTGTCGATGGCAAAAGACTCTTCCACCGTCCCCAGCAGCGGCGCGAACAGCGGTTGCTGGGTCGGCGGCAAGTACGGAACGCCACGGTCGGGGTCTGCCAACGCAAGCTCCAGGATGTCACCCACCGTGCTGCGCACCCCGGGGCAGGTGCCAAACTGCGTGGTCGAGATCACCTGGTAGACATTGAGCGTGCTGGTGTGGAGGCGGCCACCGCTGGCGATGTCGCTGGGCCAATCGCCTGCGTTCGGATTGAAGCAGTTGCTGGAAGACTCTGGATCACTGCGGCAGCTGCCGGCCACGGTGGTGGCAATGGACTGCGCCAGGCTGAAGCCGCTTGCCGCCGGCAGCACCGCCCGAGTGCTGGTGTCCGGCGTGCCCACCAGCGGGAACGCCTGGTTGTAGCGCGTGCGGCTGGCGCCGTAGCTCTGCAGCACGGCGTGTTCGTTGGCATCGAAGCTGTCCACCACGGCGAACCCGAGAAAGCCGCGGCCACCGGACTGCATGCGTGCGCCGCCGTAGCGATAGTCGGTGCGTGCCAGCGCTGCTTGGTCACCCTCCAGCGGTGCGCTGCTTTCAACGCTGGCCACCACGTACATCGGCGCCAGCAGATCGAAAACGGGCGACTTGCGGCCCAGCTCCAGCTTCCATCCTTCAGTGCCGGGTCGGTACACCGCGCGATTGGTGAGCGGCTGATAGTCGATGCGGGTCCGGGCGCCAAAACCATCGACGATCTCGGTGATGGCGTCGCGCGCCGTGTGGCGCGCTTGCCGGCGCACCATCAGCGCCTCGGCGTAGCTCTGCCCGCCATCGCGGGCGAGGCGCAGGTAGTCGACCTGACCGTCGCCATCGAAGTCCGCGAACAAGCCGTCAAAGTCCGACAGTGGTCGCGTCCCGTCCGTCGCCGCCAGTGCATCCAAGCCGATCGCGTCGCCAAACGGCAGGCCTTGCCGGCCGGCGTAACGGACGCAGTAGGGGCGCGAGCTGCCGTTCACCTGGTTTAAGCCGCAATAGGCAAAGCCCGAGTCAAATCGGGCGGGGTAGACGAGGTCCGAGCGGCCGTCACCATCGAGGTCGGCCAACTGCATCCGATCGAGTTCCGACAGCCCGTTGATTGGACCCTGAGACTGTTCAAAACCCCAGCCGATGTTGACTCTGATCCGCACCGACGTGCTTGCAGAAGCGGGCGAGTAGATCAGATCCGCCAAGCCGTCGCCGGTGACATCGCCGAGTTGAATGCGGCCGCGCTCGCCGCTGAAGTCAGGCGCCGGCCCGCCCGGCAGGGTCGTGATGTCGCCCACAAAATACTGGTGGAAGCGCAGCGCGTCGTCCTTTACGCCAGCGCTGGCGAAAAAGTACCAGTGCGTGGTCAGTATCGAGTTGGCGGTGGACGCTGTGCTGGCACTGGAGATCTCTTCGAACTCCGCAGGTGAGACAAAGCGCGGCGGGCCAGCCGGGCGCGGCGTCGGGCCGGAACTGTAGTGGCGGACAACCTTCAGCATCAGGTCGCCGCGGCCGTCGCCGTCCAGATCGACCCCTCGAACCTTCGGGTCCCCCCGCACGAGGGTGTATTCGCAGTTGTTGAGGTTGAAGCCCGGCGGTGGATTGGGGTCCTGCGGGCATCGGTCGTTGGCCGCAAAACGCAGGTCAACCGGTAGCGGCGCGCCGAAGCGTCGCACGCCCTTGGCATGGTCGATTTCCATCAGTCGAACGACCAGACCCTGGACGCCGGAGGGCTCGCCGGGCAGCAGAAGATCCAGCAGACCGTCGCCGTTGAAGTCGTAGAGCTGCGCCAGGGCGGACGCCGACGAACCGACCGGAATCACATCGGCGACAAGGCTGTCGGTCGGAGAGAAAATCGCACCCGTGGAGGTCGTCGGTCGCCCCAAGGATAGATGCAGACGCCAGGTGCTGTTGTCGGGCCCAGCAAGCAGCAAGTCATCGCGGCCGTCACCGTCGTAGTCCACCAGGTGCCAGCTGTCTTCGAGCTGTGAGCTGGAGCGCTGCAGGCAGAACTGTGCAGTCGATACCGTGATCAGCGACAGCGCGCTGGTGCTGCCGGTACCAGTGTGTCCGCCAAAGGCCACGCGTACGGCGGGCCTGCCGCTGCAGCTGGCCGCCGTGGTCGACCAGACGATGTCCTGCCGGCCGTCGCCATCAACATCGCCGATGCGCAGGTCCTGACGCTGGCTGAGCATGGAACTGGACATCTGGACGCTGGAAGCGACGTTCAGCGCGTACGAGCGCTCGTCTACCTTGAACTCGGTGGCCGCATAGCAGAGCGACTGTGTAATCGTGCTGCACTCGCGGATCCGCTGCAGCAGCAGTTGCCCGCTGTCGGACGGCGCGCTGCGATGCTCAAGTGCGTAGTAGCGGACATCCGTTGCGAACGGCTCACGCACCGCGATACCAGTCAGTTGACGCGTAAGTGCGTAGCGCGATCCCGCCTGCCAGCCGGTGACGCGATGATCAGCGGCGCGCGCCTGATCCACAAACAGCACGCGTGCATAGGGCGCGGAATCCGGTGCCGTCTGGCCGGGCAAGCGGCGCTTGCCCGTGTACTGCACCTCACTCAGGTGCTGCTCGTCTGCGGGCGCCGTGGCTTGGACCAACACCCCGAGATTCCACTTGGCGTACACATACAGCATGTAATTGCCGCTGGAGTCTTCAACCCGGTTGATCGCCCAACTGCTGGCAGCGCAGGCTCGACCGCTCGTCCCTCCGCAGTTGTTGACGAGCATGCGCGAGTCGTCTGTCGCACCGTACTGGCTCTCGGTGCCGTCACGGCGCTGGACTACAAAACTCATAGGCCCGGTGTAGGCAGTGATGTCAGCGCTGTTGTTGCCGCCGCGCGCGAACACGCGGGTAAATGGGTCGGTCTCCGGCCGGTACTCGGAATCCGGATCACCGTAGCTGCCTGACACCAGCAGCAGTCGCTGTCCGTCGAGGCAGAACACGTCGTCCCAGATGAAGTTGACGGCCGTTCCGACGTAGTTGCCGCTGCTCATCGGATCGGCGTGCTCGCGTGTCATGCGACAGCGGCTGATCTGCGACTGCCCGCCGACGCTCCAACCGCGGCCCAGCCAGCTGTCCCCTGCCTGGCTGCTGTAGTTCAGCGACAGCTGGGGGGCAACACCTGCCGTACCGGGTGTGGTGGCGATGGCGATGGTGTAGTTCGCCTGACCGGTCTCATCAACGCGAAAGCGGCCCGCCACGCTGCCGACGGCGTCCGAAACTGGGTCAAGGTTGGGTAACTGCTGGGCCGCGATCGGCTGGCACGCGAGAACGGCCAACAAGGTGGCGCACAAAATCAAGGAAGCGGTCTTCATTGACGATGATCAGGAGATAGTGGCCGCAGAGCATCGGGACCCTGAAACGCCCTGTCAACGCGAAGATTGGCTGCTCGCAGAACGATCTACGAACACACGCAGGGCCAGCGCGATATCAAGCCGCAAGAACTGACAGGATGGAACGCACGCTCTGGCCGGGCAGTCAAATTCGTCCCACCCAGCAGCCTGTCGGACTTTGGTTGGCGGTGTCGCGAATCCGCCTGCGCGGTCCACAATCCGCCGATGCTTGGCCGAGCGCCCACGGGTGGCCAAAAGACTTCGAATAGCTGTCCTTGCGCAGTCGACCATCGTCTCGACCCCCAAAGCCCGACAGGCTGCTGGCTTTCGAGCCGCAGGTGGATTGCCCTACCAGCCCGTCGAGCTAAACTCCGCGCCTATGAAAACCCTCACCGATACCGCCCGCGAGGCGCTGCCACAGCGCGCTCACGAAATCATCTCGGCTGCTGCCGAACTGGCCCAACTGGGCTGGACGCCGGCCACCAGCAGCAATTTTTCGATGCGCCTGGATGGCGACCTGATCGCGGTGACCGTTTCCGGCCGCGACAAGGGTCGGCTGCGGCCGGAGGACATCATGGTGGTCGATCTTGATGGTCGCGGTGTGGAAACCGAGCTGCGACCGTCCGCCGAAACCGGTCTGCACACGCAGATCTACCGCCGCTTCCCCGACATCGGCTGCGTGCTGCACACGCATTCGCACAACCAGACGGTGGCCTCGCGGCTGTTCGCCGCTGAGGGCTGTATCCGGCTGTCGGGCTATGAACTCTTGAAAGCCTTCCGCGGCAACGCCACCCATGAGCTTGATGTCGAGATTCCGGTGCTGCCCAACAGCCAGGACATGGACGCGCTGGCAAACCAGATCGAGCCCCTGCTCGACCAGCCCAATCTGTTCGGCTACCTGATCAATGGCCACGGCGTGTACGCCTGGGGCCGCGACATGGCGGAAGCCCGCCGACATCTGGACGCGCTGGAATTTCTGCTCGCCTGCGAGCTGGACTTGAGGAGACTGAACGCATGAGCCGCATCCGCATCTTCGACGAAACCACGCCGGATTCGCCGCTGTTCGAGAGCAGCGACCACGCCGCAATCGCCGAGCAGCTGCGCGCGATCGGCGTGCGCTTCGAGCGCTGGCAGGCCGCAGCAGAGGTGCAGCCGGGCGCCAGCCAGGATGAAGTGATCGCCGCCTACCGCGCTGACATCGATCGGCTGGTCGCCGAGGGCGGCTACCAGAGCATGGACGTGGTCAGCCTGAAGCCCGACCACCCCGATCGCGCCGCGCTGCGCCAGAAGTTCTTGAACGAACACACCCACAGCGAAGACGAAGTGCGCTTCTTCGTCGGCGGCTCCGGCCTGTTCACCCTGCACCCGAGCGACAAGGTGTACGAGGTGCTGTGCGAGGCCGGCGATCTGATCAGCGTGCCGGCCAACACCCGCCACTGGTTCGATATGAGCGAGCAGCCATACTTCATCGCGATCCGCCTGTTCAACAACCCCGACGGCTGGGTGGCGAACTTCACCGGCACCGATATCGCGCAGCGCTTTCCGCGCTTCGAGCGGGACGCTGCCTGATGCCGATCCGCGCGATCGTCACCGATATCGAGGGCACCACCAGCTCGATCGCCTTCGTCAAGGACGTGCTGTTTCCGTACGCGCGGCGCGCGCTGCCGGCCTTCTTGAAGGCGCGTGGCCGTGACCCCGAAGTCGCGCGCTGGGTCGATGCAGTGGCCGCCGAGATCGGCGCCGCCGGCCCGGATGCCTGCATCGCCGAAGTGCTGCAGGGCTGGATCGACCAGGACCGCAAGCACACCGCGCTGAAAGCCCTGCAGGGCATGATCTGGCGCGCCGGCTACGAGGGCGGCGACTACCGCGCGCACATCTATGCCGATGCCGCCGACGCGCTGACCCGCTGGCATGCGCAGGGCCTGCCGCTGTACGTGTATTCGTCCGGCTCGGTGGGCGCGCAGAAGTTGTTCTTCGGCCACAGCGAGGCCGGTGATCTGCTGGAGCTGTTCGGCGGCCACTTCGATACCGAGATCGGCGGCAAGCGTGAGGCCATCAGCTACACCCGGATTGCCGAGGCCATCGGCCAGGCGCCGGCCGAGGTGCTGTTCCTGTCCGACGTGGTCGAGGAACTCGACGCCGCGCGCGATGCTGGCATGACCACCGCCTTGATCGATCGCCTGCAGGACTACCCCGCCGCGCGCATCGGCGAGGCCGCGCACGGGCACCCGCGCTACATCGACTTCGCCGACATCGATCTCGCGACGCCCGGTCGGGCATGAGCCTGCGCTCCCCTCTGGCCGGGCTCGGCCAAGGCCTGCACCTCGGCCTGCTGCTGCGGCCGCGTTCGCGTCCGCTGCCGCCGTCCGGGCGGCTGATCGTGTGGGGGCTCGGCCTGCATCTGCTGATCGAGCTGGTGTTCGGCTGGCGCGCGATCGAAGAGCCGCGCGCGTTCTTCTGGGCGCATCTGGTGGCGGTGGTCGGCAGTGTCGGTCTGCTGGGTCTGCTGTCGGGCCTGGTCGCGCGGCTGCTGCGCCGTCCGGGCGGCTGGCTGCCGTTGACCGGCTATCTGCTGATCGCCCTGCTGCCGCTGCGGCTGGCGCTTGCACTTTGGGACACCGACACGCCGGAAGGCGTCAGCGGCTGGCTCGGTTGGCTGCTCGGCGCCGAAGCGCTGGCCGCCGAACAGCAGCACACCGCCCTGCTTCTGCTGCTGGCCTGGCTGTTCGCACTGGCCCTGCTGTGGCGGCTGCTGCGCTGGCTGGTGCCCGAGCCACAGCCGGCGCGCCATCTGCTCGCCTGCGCCCTGCTTGCCGTGGGCGGTCTGCTGCCGCTGCAGGGCGCGCTGTACACCAGCTTCTGGTATCCCGACTGGGAAGCGCAGACCGCCGATTGGGAAGAAGCGCCGCCGAGCTTCAGTTTTGATCCCGAAGCCCTGATGTACGACCAGCCGCGGCGCCTGCAGGCGGCGCTGGAAACCATCCCGATGGGCGTGGCCGGCACGCAGGAGCTGTACGCCGTGGCCTTCGGCGGCGACGGCGCCGAAGAGGTCTTCCGCAACGAGGTCGACTTCGCCGCGCGCCTGTTTGCTGAGCGCCTGGGCGCGGGCGAACGCGTGCTGGCCCTGCTCAACAACCCGGCCACGGTCGAGCAGGCGCCGCTGGCGACGCGCACCAATCTGGCAGTGGCGCTGAAGGACATCGGCCGCCGCATGAACCTCGATGAGGACGTGCTGCTGCTGTTTTTGACCAGCCACGGCAGCGAGAACTGGAACCTGCACGTGGCGCTGGAACCGCTGCCGCTGAACCCGGTCAGCGCTGAAGACCTGCGCGAGATGCTCGACGCCGCCGGCATCCGCTGGCGGATTCTGATCGTCTCGGCCTGCTACTCCGGCGGTTTCATCCCGGCGCTGCAGGACCCGCAGACCCTGGTGATCACCGCCGCCCGCGCCGACCGCACCTCGTTCGGCTGCGGTGTGGACTCCGACTTCACCTACTTCGGCCGCGCGCTGTTGATCGATGCCTTGGCCGACACCCTGGATTGGGAGGCCGCCTTCGAACAGGCCAAGCGTCGCGTCGCCGAGCGCGAAACCGAGGAAGATCTCGAAGCCTCGGAACCGCAGATCGCGATGGGCGCCGAGCTCAAGCGCCATCTGCGGGCGACCACGCACTGAGCGATCGGCAGTCACGCCGATCGACCCGCGTTCAGCACTGGCAAGCTGGAAGTGCATCACTGACGCCCGCCGCGGCGGCCGCGGCTCGGTTTGCACGTGCTCCAGGCATCGCTGTCTGCATCGCGAAGGCTCCTGCGGCGGACATCCTGAACACGCTCGATGGCAGACCCAGCGGGACATCACCCAGGTTGGTTATTGCTAATCGTTCGCATTCGGTTTCATACTTCCGTGCTGATTAACCTGCCGCCGGAATTTCCAGCCCATGTCCCCACGCTTGCATCCTCTTTACGTGGCGCTCTGCTGCGTACTCGCCGTCTCGGCACCCCAAGCCCGCGCCGAGGCCGCCGCCGAAGCCGCCGCCGATGTGAATCTGCGAACCCTTGCCACGATCCAGGTCGTCGAAAAGAACGTGAAGGGCGAGCCCGCCGAGGGCAGCTCGACCATCCTTGATCAGAGCGTTCTGGTGTCCGGACGCGCGCTGACCGTAAACGAGGCCCTGCGCAAAGTGCCGGGCGTGACCGTGCGCGACGAGGAAGGCTTCGGTCTGCGACCCAACATCGGTATTCGCGGCAGCAATCCCACCCGCTCGACCAAGGTGCTGCTGCTCGAAGACGGCCTGCCGGCGATGTATGCGCCCTACGGCGACAACGCCAGCTACTACCACGCCCCGATCCAGCGCTACGACCGCATCGAAGTGCTGAAGGGCGCGGGCCTGCTGCGGTTCGGGCCGCAGACGATCACCGGAGCGATCAACTACATCACCCCCGACCCGCCGCAGGATCCGGCCGGCCACGTGCAGGTGTCAGCCGGAACGCGTGGTTTCGCGGCCGCGCATGCCAGCGTGGGTGGCAATGGCTTGCTGTTCGATCTGGGACACAAGCAGGGCGATGGCGCCCGCGACAACACTGCGCTCGAACAGACCGATCTGTTCGCGAAGTACAGCCGCCAGTTCGGCGACAGCCACGCGTTGACGGTTCGCGCCAACCACCTGCAGGAAGAATCGCAGGTCGGTTACTCCGGCATCACCGATGCGGAGTACGCCAACTTCGGCGCCGAGTACTACCCCTTTCTCGACGATCTGTTCGACATCGAGCACGACGCGCTGTCGCTGAGCCACGCCTTCACGCCCTCCGAAGGCACCCAGCTGCTGAGCTCGCTGTACTACAGCAGCTTCGACCGCGACTGGTGGCGGCAGTCCAGCTCCACCTCGGACACCCAGTGCGGCAGCGCTTTCCGCGATGCCCGTTACCGCGGTGATCGGGTCGATCCACGCGCCTGCAACTCGGTACAGGGCCGCCTTCGCAGCTACGAAACCTGGGGCCTCGACACCCGCTTCAAGCTGCCGCGCTCGCTGATCGGCAGCAACGGCAGCACCGAGTTCGGGCTGCGCTGGCACGAAGAAGAACAGGACCGTAAGCAGATCAACGGCGCGGCGCCGGCCGCGCGCACCGGCACGCTGG
The DNA here is from genome assembly GCF_044377145.1 of Aquimonas sp. Classification (NCBI taxonomy): domain Bacteria; kingdom Pseudomonadati; phylum Pseudomonadota; class Gammaproteobacteria; order Lysobacterales; family Lysobacteraceae; genus Aquimonas; species Aquimonas sp. The sequence goes on along the minus strand of NZ_JBILJQ010000056.1, from coordinate 20,014 downwards.
CCGAGAGCAACTTCCGCACCACCGACGCGCTGTCGGGCTTCGTCACCAGTACCTTCGACTTCGGTCGCCTGCAGCTGACCCCGAGCCTGCGCCGCGAAGACATCGAATTCAGCCGCCAGAACCGGCTGCCGGGTGGCGCGCGCGGCCAAGACGACCTGGCCGAAACGCTGTGGGGCCTGGGCCTGAACTACGAGTTCGCCGGTGGCACCAGCGTGTACGCCTCGGCGCACGAGGGCTTCGCCCCGCCGCGGGTGGAGGATGTGATCGCCGGCAATGGCACCAGCACCGAGGTGGACGCCGAAAGCAGCACCAATATCGAACTGGGCCTGCGCACCCGAATCGGCCGCATCGACCTTGAAACCACGGCCTTCCAGAGCGATTTCGACAACCAGATCGCGGTGGGTTCGATTGCCGGCGGCAGCACGCCGCTGGCACAGGGCGAGACCGAATACGCCGGCCTTGAGCTGGCGGTCGGCCTGAACCGGCAGGCCCTGCAGAATCGCGCTGGCGAGTGGTACGCCAACCTTGCTGCAACCTGGCTGGCAACCGCCGAGCAGTCCAGTGTGCTGCGCCGCGTGGACAACGGTCAGGCGGTCGCCGGCAGCCTGGCCGGCAACCGCCTGCCGTACGCACCGGAGTTCACCTTCACCGGCCGGGTCGGCTACGCCCAGGGCGCCTGGGACATGAACCTCGAACTGCAGCACGTCGGCCGCCAGTGGGCCGACTTCGCCAACACGGCGCAGCCCGCATTGAATGGCGACAGCCAGTTCGGGCGGCTCGACAGCCACGCGGTGTGGAGCGCGACGCTCAACTACGAGCCGAATACCTATGGCTGGAGTGCCTTCCTCGCGATCAAGAACCTGACCGACCAGGAATACATCGTTGATCGCACCCGCGGCATTCTGTTCGGAAACCCGCGCCAGTTCGTCCTGGGCGCCCGCTACGCCTGGTAGTCAGGCCACCAGCAATGCGCATTCGCGGCCGCACTCTCCGGAGTGCGGCCGCTGTCGTTCTGGCCGTTGCAACCCCGGCTACCGCCTTGTCCACACACGGGAGGGCAAGCCCAAGCTGATAGCAGCCTGTCGGATTTTGGTTGGTCGGGCTGCAAATCCGCCTGCGCGGTCCATTTTTCCGCCGATTCTTGGCCAATAGAGACCACTATTGGCCTGCAAATCGTCGAAAAACTGTCCTCGCGCAGGCGGATTTTCGCCTCGACCCCCAAAGCCCGACAGGCTGCTAGCATTCGCACCCCTCTGCTGCAGCCAAGCCCAAGAACACGATGCCCGACCTGACCCGCCAGAGTTTCCACGGTTTCGAGCAGGTTCCCCTGCACGAGTACGCCGAACGCGCCTATCTCGACTACTCGATGTACGTGGTGCTGGATCGCGCCCTGCCCTTCCTGGGCGACGGCCTGAAGCCCGTGCAGCGGCGGATCATCTACGCGATGAGCGAGCTCGGCCTGAGCGCCGCCTCGAAGCCGAAGAAATCGGCGCGCACCGTCGGTGATGTGATCGGCAAATTCCACCCGCACGGCGACTCGGCCTGCTACGAGGCGCTGGTGCTGATGGCGCAGCCGTTCTCGTATCGCTATCCGCTGATCGAGGGCCAGGGCAACTTCGGCTCCACCGGCGATCCCAAGTCGTTCGCGGCGATGCGCTACACCGAGTCCAAGCTGACCCCGATCGCCGAAGTGCTGCTGGGCGAACTCGGCCAGGGCACGGTCGACTGGAGCCCGAACTTCGACGGCACCCTGGAAGAACCCAGCTGGCTGCCGGCGCGGCTGCCGCACCTGATGTTGAATGGCACCACCGGTATTGCGGTGGGCATGGCGACCGATATTCCGCCGCACAATTTGAACGAGGTCGTCAGCGCCTGCGTGCGCCTGCTCGACGACCCCGAGGCCACCGTCGCCGACCTGTGCGAGCACATCCGCGGCCCGGACTACCCGACCACCGCCGAAATCATCACCTCCGCCGCCGACCTGCGGAAGATTTACGAGACCGGCGGCGGCAGCGTGCGCGCCCGCGCCGCATACGTGCGCGAGCACAACAACATCGTGATCATCGCCACGCCCTACCAGGTCAGCCCGGAAAAGGTGATCGAGCAGATCGCCCAGCAGATGCGGGCCAAGAAGCTGCCCTGGCTGGAAGACATCCGCGACGAATCCGACCACCAGAACCCGACCCGCATCGTGCTGGTTCCGCGCTCCAACCGGGTCGATGTCGAGCAGCTGATGGGGCATCTGTTCGCGACCACCGATCTGGAGAAGAGCTACCGGGTCAACTTCAATGTGATCGGCCTGGACGGCAAGCCGCAGGTCAAGAATCTGAAGATCTTCCTGCGCGACTGGCTGGCGTTCCGCTCCGGCACGGTGGTTCGCCGCCTGAACCATCGACTGGACAAGGTCGAGCGTCGCCTGCACCTGCTGGAAGGCCTGCTGATCGCCTTCCTGAATCTGGATGAGGTCATCCGCATCATCCGCAGCGAGGACGAGCCCAAGCCGGTGCTGATGGCGCGCTTCGGCCTGACCGATACCCAGGCCGAGTACATCCTCGAAACCAAGCTGAAGCAGCTGGCGCGACTGGAGGAAATGAAGATCCGTGGCGAGCAGGACGAGCTCGCCAAAGAACGCGAAAAGCTGCAGGGCATCCTGGCCTCGCCGGCCAAGCTGAAGAAGCTGGTCAAGGACGAACTGCTGGCGGACGCGAAGAAATTCGGCGATGCGCGCCGCTCGCCCCTGGTCGAGCGCGGCGCAGCGCAGGCGATCTCCGAGGCCGAGCTGGTCAGCAGCGAGCCGATCACCGTGGTGGTGTCGGAGAAAGGCTGGGTGCGTCAGGCCAAGGGGCATGAGGTCGACCCGGCCGGGCTTTCCTACCGCGAAGGCGACCGGCTGCTGGTGGCCGTGCGCGGCCGCAGCACCCAGCAGGCGGCCTTTCTGGATGCCAGCGGCCGCGCCTACTCGACCGCGGCGCATACCCTGCCCTCGGCACGCGGCAATGGCGAGCCGCTGACCGGCCGCTTCACTCCGGCCAGCGGAGTCGGCTTTGTCAGCGCAGCGATGGGCGAGAACGATCAGCGCTTCCTGCTGGCGTCGAGCTTCGGCTACGGCTTCGTCACCCGCTTCGAGAACTTCACCAGCCGCAACAAAGCCGGCAAGGCCCTGCTCAACATCGACGACGGCGCCGAAGTGCTGCTGCCGGTGGCGATCAACGACAGCGCGCAGGACTGGCTGGTGGCGGTGTCGAATGCCGGCCAGCTGCTGGCCTTCCCGGTGGCCGAGCTGCCCGAGCTCGATCGCGGCAAGGGCAACAAGATCCTGCAGATCGCCCCGGCCAAACTGAAATCTGGCGAGGAGCGGGTGATTGCGGTCACCGTGGTGCGCCAGGGCGGCGAGCTGATCCTGCACTGCGGCCAGCGCAAGCTCACCCTCAACTGGCGCGACCTGCAGGCCTACTCCGGCGCCCGCGCCACCCGCGGCAACCCGCTGCCGCGCGGCTTCCAGCGGGTTGATCGGGTCGAGCCCGGCTGATCCGTGACGGCAGCGCCAAGCCTTGAACTGTTCAGGCGCGGCCGAAAAGGCCGCGCCTGTTGTTCAAGATCAAACGACCGCCACGCCTGCACTGCACCCGGCACAAGCCCGCGCCACACAGCACGCACACAGCATCGAACGGCAGCGTCTGCGGCAACCGCTGAATCGGCACAGGCGGCGTTTTGGGCGCTGGCGTCGGGGCCGGCCTGACGCCTCGGCACGCGCAGAACGGGGAACAGCTCTTGCACCACAGGCATCCTCAGGCCCGCCCCGCGGGCACCCAGTACGGGCCACCGGACAGTGAACGCTCGCGCCAAAGCTCAGCCCCCGATGCGATGCCACCCCAGGCGCCCAGCCTGATGCTCGACCGCCTGCGCAGCGATATCCAGTTCGCGGTGATGAGCCTGTTCGCCGGCTGCGCTGTGCTCGGCATCCTGCCGTTCGCGGTGTACAGGTTTGCCCGCGGCGAGTGGGTCGCGGGGGTGATGGACAGCGTGATCGTGGTGCTGATCAGCCTGCCGGTCTGGCACGCGATGCGCACCGGCCGCAACACCGGCGCGGCGCTGTTCCAGGTCGCCATGATCAGCCTCTCGGTGGTAGTCGCCAGCGAGATTCTCGGCCGCAACGGCATGCTGTGGGCCTACGCCAGCCTGCTCGCCAACTTCTTTCTGGCCGAGCGCCGGATCGCGCTTGGCGCGAGTTTGTTCGTGATCGTGTCCATCGTGTTCAGCGGCAGTGGCTTCCCCGATGACACCGAGCGCATGTCGTTCGCGGTCACCGCCACCCTGGTCTGCCTGTACGCCTTCATCTTCGCCGCCCGCACCGACACCCAGCGTCGGCAGCTGGAGGCGCTGGCCTCACACGATCCACTGACCGGCGCCGGCAATCGTCGCCTGCTGGAACGCGAGCTGGCCGAGGCCGTTTCCAGCTTCGCCCGCCGACCGCGGCCGGTCGGGCTGGCGCTGATCGATCTGGACCACTTCAAGGCGGTCAACGACCGCTTCGGCCACGAGGCCGGCGATCGCGTGCTCGCCGACTTCGCATCCATCGCGCGCGGCAGCCTGCGCAAACTCGATCGGCTGTATCGGCTGGGCGGCGAAGAATTCGTGCTGCTGCTGCCATCAACCCCGCCAGTCGGCCTGCCGACCGCGCTGGAAAAACTGCAGGAAGCACTGCGCGGCCAGCTGGCCTGGGAGGGCCACGTCATCACCGTATCGATCGGCGCCGCCTCATTGCACGCTGGCGAAACCTGGCCCGAATGGCTGGCCCGGGCCGACGCCGCGCTCTATCGCGCCAAACACGCCGGCCGCGACCGCTGCGAAATCGACCGCGACCCCTCCGCCCACACCGGCAGCCACGAAGTGCCCGCCGAACGCCGACTTAACCGGCCGAATGGGCGCAATGGGGATAGCGCGCTGCATTGATGCGGCGGTTGGCGTTGCGGTACTGGTGGCCGGCGGCACCCCCCGGCGGATGTCGTCCGGCCGGTCCGGACGATATCCAGGACTCAGCCGGTAGTTGGCCGTGGCTGCACCTTCGTCGCGCAGGTGCTGGCCGCGTCTCGATCGCCTGTCGATACGCGCGATCGGCCAGGTGATGCTGTCCGACGGAGCGAGGGTCACGCCCGGACTGTAGTGGCCCTGCGCGCGAGCGCGCGCATCGACACCCACCGCCCGGGCCGCGCCGCCTACACTGGCCGCGGCCAGAACGCCCGAGGTAATCATGCTGAAGCCCAACTATCCGCACTACATCGCAAACCGCGCCGAGCAGCCGAACGCAGGGCTGGCGGTGGTCGATGCCTTCAGCGGCGAAATCGCCAGCCGCGCTCCATTGGCAGATGCCGCCACCGTCGAGCGCGCGATTGCAGCAGCAACCGCGGCCGCACCGGCGATGGCTGCGTTCGAACCCTGGCGGCGGCAGGCGGTACTGGAACACTGCGAGCGCCGCTTTCGCGAGCGCAGCGAAGAACTGGCGCTGGCGCTGTGCATCGAAGCCGGCAAGCCGATCCGCGATGCCCGCGGCGAAGTCACCCGGCTGATCGACACCTTCCGCATCGCCGCCGAAGAATCCGTCCGGATCGGTGGTGAAACCCTGAACCTGGAAATCTCGGCGCGCGGCAAGGGCTATCGCGGCCTTACCAAGCAGGTGCCGGTCGGCCCCTGCAGCTTCATCACCCCGTTCAACTTTCCGCTCAATCTGGTCGCCCACAAGGTCGCACCGGCGATTGCCGCCGGCTGCCCCTTCGTGCTGAAGCCGGCGATGCGCACGCCGATCGGTGCGCTGTTGATTGGCGAGATTCTGGCCGAGACCGAGCTGCCGCCGGGCGCGTTCTCGATTCTGAACTGCAGCAATGCCGACGCCGCCGCCCTGATCGAAGACCCGCGAATCCGCCTGCTGTCGTTCACCGGCGGAATCATCGGCTGGGACTTCAAGGCCCGTGCCGGCCGCAAGAAAGTGACCCTGGAACTGGGCGGCAATGCGGCGTGCATCGTCGATGCCGACCAGGCCGATGCGCTGGATCATGTGGTCGAACGCCTGGTGTTTGGCGCCTACTACCAGAGCGGACAGAGCTGCATCAGCGTGCAGCGGATCCTCGCCCACGCCAGCCTGTACGAGGCACTGCGCGAGCGGTTGATCGCCAAGGTCGAGGCGCTGTCGATGGGTGACCCGAAGCAGGAACAGACCTTCATCGGCCCGCTGATCGATGCCGCCGCCGTGCAGCGGGTGGCGGACTGGGTGAAAGAAGCCCGCGACGCCGGCGCGCGCGTGCTGGCGGGCGGCGCGCACAGCGGCCGCATGCACGCCGCGACCCTGTTGGAGCAGGTGCCAGACGACTGCCGGCTGGCACGCGAGGAAGTGTTCGGCCCGGTCGCGTGTCTGGAGTCTTTCGACGATTTCGGCGCTGCGATTGCACGCGTCAACGACTCCGATTTCGGCCTGCAGGCCGGCGTGTTCACCCACGACATGCGCCGCGCGATGCAGGCCTGGGACCAGCTCGAAGTCGGCGGCGTGGTGGTCGGCGATGTGCCCAGCTTCCGCATGGACAACATGCCCTATGGCGGCATCAAAGGCTCCGGCCTCGGCCGCGAGGGCGTGCGCTGGGCGATTGAGGACATGAGCGAGACCCGGCTGCTGGTGCTGAAGGCCTGAGCATCTTGCCGCACGACGACGGTGCAGGCGGCCGCGCTGTCGATGCGAACACCATCGGCGCACACGGCGATGGAACTCGCCGCCTCACCGCGGTTCGAAGCTCGCCCTGGCAGCCATCGAGCCACCGTGATCGCCAATCTGTTGACCCCCGCGCGCGAGCATCCGCGACTGCAGCAGCAGCGCCTGGAGCTGCGCGCGCGCCTGCGCCTGCTTTTGCAGCGTCGCGGCGAGTCCAGCTTCCTGCTGTTGTCGGCGCTGGTGTTCGCGGTGCTGATGCTGTTCGCGTTCGCCGGACCACTCGCCACCGGTCTGCGCAGAATGGTCGAACTGGGCCTGCAGCTGCCGCTGCTCAGCGTGCTCGTGCTCGGCCTGCTGAGCGGATCGCGCCAGCGTCGAACCCTGCATCGGTTTGAACTCGACACCGCCCAGGGCTGGCTGGCGGCATTGCCGATTGCACCTGCACTGCAGGCGCGTGCGCGCTGGCAGCTGAGGCTGCGCACGGCATTGCTGCAGCTGCTGGCTGGCGCCTTGGCAGTGGTGGTGGGTGTGGCGCTGGGCCTGGTTTCGGCAGCCGATGCGCCGCAGGTGTGCATCGGTCTGTTGCTGGCGCTCGCACTGGGTCTGCTGTCGACCTTGCTGATTCCGAACAACCGCCGAATCACTCACGCGCCGCTGCTGCGCAGCCGCGTGCTGGGCTGGACGACTCCGCCGCGCTGGGCCGGGCCGCTGCCGCAGCTGCCGCTGTGGCAGCGTCGCCAGGCCATTCGCAATTGGCGCGGCGGCAAAGCCTGGGTGTGGCTGTTGCCGCTGGGTCTGCTGGTGCTGGCGGGTGAAGGGGCGCAGATGCTGGCCGGCATGCTGATCCTGGTCGCAGTGCAGCCCTGGCTGCGCACCCTGCTCGACGCCAGTGCCACTGCGCTGCGCGAAGCCACACTGCTGCTCACGACGACGCCGCTGAGGCGCGACCGGTTCGTCGCCAGCGGCTGGCGCTACCCGGCATCACGCGCGGTACTGGCCAGTGTGCTGGTGACCGTGGCGCTGGCGGCGATGGGTGCTCCGCTGTGGCTGCTGCTGGTCGGTGGCGGCGGCTTTCTGCTGCTGTGCCTGCTCGAACTCGCGCTGATGCTTCGCTACCCGCTGTCGCGTGGCCGCCAGCGTGCGCAGCTGATGGCCGAGCTGGCCCTGCTGATTCTGCTGGCGCAGGCGGGGCTGGGCCCCGCGGTGCTGGTGATCGCCGCCGCGCGCATTGGCTGGCATGTGCATCAATCCAGGCGACCCTCATGAACACGATTGCATCTGCTCTGCTGAGCATCGAATCACTGGCACTCGATCTCGGCGGGCGCCCGGTGCTACGCGACATCTCACTTGAGCTCGCCCGCGGCGAGTTCATCGCCCTGGTCGGACCGAACGGCTCGGGCAAGAGCAGCCTGCTGCGCTGTATCGCCGGCCTGCACACGCTGGCCGGTGGGCGGATCACGGTGGCGGGGCAACGGATCGATACCCAAGCCATGGCCGCTCGCGCCGCGCTGGGCTGCGCGGTTGATCCAGCTGCCTTGCCCGGCCTGCTCAGCGGGCAGGAGTGTCTGAGCCTGTTCGCCCATGCGCGCGGCCTGGGCTTGATCCCGCCCGGCACGCTTGCGCTTGCCGAAGCGCTGCGCTTTACGCCCTGGCTGGCGCGCCCGGTGGAGGAGTATTCGCTGGGAACGCGGCAGAAACTCGGCGTGCTGCTGGGCCTGCTCGGCGAGCCGCCCCTGCTGCTGCTGGACGAACCACTGAACGGCCTCGACCCGCCCAGCGCGCTGGCGCTGAAGCAGCATCTGGTGGGCCTGGCGGCGCGCGGCGACACCGCGATCCTGCTCGCCACGCACGCCATCGAGATGGCTGAGCGCCACGTCAATCGCGCCGTGCTGCTGGTCGAGGGTCAGCTGCGACAGCAGTGGTCTGCGACCCAGCTGATGGCACTGCGGACCGACCCGCAGCGCTCGCTGGAAACTGAAATGGTCGCAGCGATGTAGTCGCCCGCCGCCGCACACTGCCAACATGACGACCGCCATGCACCGCGACCGATGCCAATCGATGCGCGTGACGCCATCCAGTGAAATCCGGCGTCTGCGGCAGCGCGATCCGTGCGGCGCAGCACAACAAGCAGGACGCCTATGAGCAGCCTCCACGACTACTTCCGCAACGCGCTGCGCTGGCGCCGCGGCCGCCAGGACAGCGGCTACGACAAGATGCTGCTGCTGACCGCGGCCTGGCCACTGCGCTTCGACAGCTACCTGATCCGCTATCCGCCCGGTGCGGAGATTCCGCCGCATACCGATCCGGTCAGCCGCGGCCGTCACTACCGGCTGAACATCGTGCTGAAGCGCTCGCCGATCGGCGGTGAGTTCATCTGCAGTGCGCCGATTTTCGCCAGCGCGCGGATCAAGCTGTTCCGCCCCGATGCCTGCGAGCACAGCGTCACCCGCGTCGAGGGCGGCAGCCGCTACGTGCTGTCGGTGGGCTGGGTGCTTGGGCACTGAGCCGAGGCGCCCGCCGGCCACAGGCAGGCAGTGCGGTGCTGGCGGAAATCGCCTGTACCGCGTCGTATCCGCCACTCCCGCCCGGTGGTCGGCGGGCGCAGCCTGTGTTCCGGGCCTTCCGCCCCTGGGAGAACACCATGCACAGCCTCACACCGATGACCTTTGCCACGACCCGCGGCGCGCGGCGGCTGCCGAACCTGCCGATGGCCGCCCTGCTGCTCGCAGTCGCACTGCCCGCCGCGGCACTACCAGCCCCGGCGTACGCGCCGCTGCAGGTGCTGCCCGGCAGCTACAGCGCGGTACTGCATCTGCAGGCGCAACGCTGGGATCTGCTCGACCCGAACGGCGCGGCGCTGCAGATCTCGGTCAGCGACTGCGGCGCCGAGTCGACCCTGCCGACCGGGCTGTGGCTGCTGACGCGCGACCACAGCGGCGCGCCGATCCTGCTGGCACCCTCGGCCACCGAGCTGCCTGCTGGCCACAGCGGCGAGGTGCCGATCGGCGCTTGCACCGATGCCGCCACTCCGCACACCCTGCGCCTGCCGCCTGCCCTGCTGCAGGCGCTTGAGAGCCACGCCAGTGCCATCCTCGTCCAGAACTGAGCGCCGCCAGGCGCGCGCACCGGCTTCAGTCGAGCTGCCGGCAATCGGAACGCCCACAGCGCCGCTTGCGCGCCCGGCTCGGCGTCGACCACAGGCCGAGGTCACACCGGTGCGGCGGCTGCGCATCGGCGTGCTGGCCATCGACGGCATGCTGCTGTCCAGCTTGGGCGCGGTGGTCGATACCCTGCTGATCGCCCAGCGTATAGCGGACATCCAGATGCCCGGCCTGGTGCGCTTCGAAAGCGTGTTGGTGGCCGCGCCCGGACGCAGCGGCGTGCGCACCGCCGACGGCACCCAGCTGGCCACACCGGAGGGCGACGCCGAGGCTGATCTCGACCTGCTGCTGGTGCCGGGCCTGATCCACTCCAGCCCCAGCCAGCTGTTCGGCAGCGCCAAGGCCTATCGGCCGGAGATCGAGCTGATCGCGCGCGCGCATGCGACCGGCATCGCACTCGCATCCGCCTGCTGCGGAACATTCCTGATGGCCGAGGCCGGCATCCTCGACGGCCGCCGGGTCACCATCAGCTGGTGGTTGGGAGCGGCGTTCCGGCTGCGCTATCCGCAGATCCAGCTGCAGGCCGACGACCTGCTGGTCGAAGACGGCAACCTGATCACCGCGGGCGGCGGCAGCGCCATCTCCGACCTGCTGCTGCGGCTGATCGCCAAGCATGCGGGGGCACCACTGGCGCAGATGACCGCCCGCCTGCGCCTGCACGATCCCGACCGCATGAGCCAGGCGCCCTATGTCTGCGAGGCCTTGATCGAGCGCCCGCGCAGCAGCCTGGGCGAACGCGCCGAACGGGTGCTGCAGGAAGCAGTACAGGCCGACTGGGGCATCGCCGAGTTGGCAACCCGGCTCGGCACCAGCGAGCGCAGCCTGCTGCGCCATTTCCGCCAGCACTACGGGCAGACCCCGCTGGCCCATCTGCAGCACCTGCGGGTCGAGCGCGCCAAGGCCCTGCTCGAAACCTCACTGCTCAGCCTCGATGAAGTCGTCGAACGCTGCGGCTATCGCGATACCTCAAGCTTCCGCCGGCTGTTCAAACGCGCCACCTCGATGACGCCGGGCGACTACCGCGAACGCTATCGGCTGCGGCGACATTGACCCGCCGGCCTACGAGTCACAGCACCAGGATGGCTTTTCAGTTTTGAACCCGAATGGATTCCGCGTCACGCCCGCGGCCGGGCCCGTGCTGGCTGAACATGCAGGCCGGCCATCGTTGTCGATCTGGCGCGCGCCATTGGCCTCGTCGAGGACGGATGCGCTGCGCGTATGCGGCGAACACACTCAGTCGACGCGCAGCAGGTATCGAAGCCGGCTCACGAGTTGCGGGGGGTAAAGCACCGCACATCCGTTGTGTGCACTCCGAGCAGCGAACGCCAGACTCTCAACCACACGCCGCCTGCAGCCACAGGCGCGGCGTGATGCCGAAGGCTTTGCGGAAGCTGCGGGTCCTGGAGCGATGGCAATTCAAGGAATGAATACGATGTGGATGGACAAGCACCTGTATACCGATGACCCCGCCCGCGGCTGGTTGCCCTGGGGCGCCCTGGCACCCTTACTGGCAATGGTGTTCGTGGTGTTGGCGATCCTGCCGATCGATCTGTTGATGCGCCATCACGGTCTGGTGGGCGAGGACGAAACGTTTACCAACGTCTGGGCGTTCGCGTTCTTCCTGTTCGCGTCCTTCGGCCTGCTGCTGTTGATTGTCATCGGATGGCTCAAGCTGGTGGAACGGCGCGCATTGGCCTCGATCGGGCTTGGCGGCGAACGCAAAATGGCTACGCTGTTCAAGCAACTCGTGCTGGGCGCGGCGGTTTCGGGCGCCGTGGTACTGCTGATCGCCACCACGGGCGGCTTCCGATCGGGCGCCTGGTTTCCCGCGTTCGGCTCCGTCACCGATCTCGCCGCCATCACCCTGTTGCTGGCCGGATTCATCGTGCAATCGGGCGCGGAAGAACTGCTGTTTCGCGGCTGGCTGCTGTCGGTGCTGACCCGCAAGTTCAACCTGCTTCTGGCCGTGCTCATCTCCTCGGCATTGTTCACCCTGCTGCACTTCTCACCGGACAAGAATCTGTTCGCCCATGTCAATTCGTTCCTGTTCTCGGTGTTCGCCTGCTATCTGGTGTTGGTCTACCGGAACGTGTGGGCGGCGGCCGGCTTTCATGCCGGCTGGAACTGGCTGATCGGCACCGGGTTCGACCTTCCGCTGACCGGAATCGATCTGAAAATCGCCCCGCTGCTGGTGCAACTGACGCCGGTCGGCCCCAGCTGGCTGAACGGTGGATCGGGCGGGCCAGAGAACACCTTGGCCTGCACTGTGGTGACCTTCTTTCCCATCCTGGTAGCGCACCGCGCCCTGATCGTGCAGGGTCGAAACAAAGTGGCATGACTGCAGCAGATCACGGCGGCGCGCAGGCCTTCGGCAATCCCTCAGCGGCTGAGGAATCTCGACCGCCGTAGTCAAGGCGTCACCGCAAGTTCCGCGACGGCCGCAGCAGCAGGCGGGCGATTCTCGCGCAACCTTGCAATTCAGTTCCGCTCGACCCGTCGCCCCAACGCATCAAGCACGCGTGCGTCGCGGCTGTAGAGGTCATTGATGAAGCGCACGCCGCCGGCACCATCGTCGACCACGGTCAGATAGAGCAGGTGTACAGGCAGCGGCACGGCAAGATTGACCCGGGTTTCGCTGCCGCCGGCAATCACGGCGTCGATGCGCGCTCGGTCGAAACCGGGCTCGCCCGCCAGCACCCACTCGGTCAACGCAAGCACATCGTCGACGCGGATGCAGCCTGAGGAAAAGCTGCGCCGCACGCGGTCGAACAGGCCGCGGGTGGGTGTGTCATGCAGATACACATCGTGTTTGTTCGGCAGGATCAGCTTGACCTCGCCCAGCGCGTTGGCCGGCCCCGGCCGCTGGCGCAGGCGATAGGGAAAGCGATTGCGCGTGAGCTGGCTGAAGTCGATTGCGCTCGCATCCACCGGGTTTCCCTGCGGATCCAGCAGTACGTAGCCGCCACGCGCGAACGCCTCGGGGTCGCGCTGGAACAGCGGCAGTTTGTCCTGGGTCGCGAGCTTGCGCGGCACCTCCCACCAGGGGTTCAGCACCACATAGCGCAGGTCGGCCGAGAACGCTGGTGTCTGACGATAGCCGGTGCCGACCACGACCCGATGCACCCGCTCGATCCGGCCCGAATTCCAGGCCTCCAGACGGAAGTCGGCGATGTTGACGCGCAGATGCCGCGCGCCAAGATCGGCCGGCAGCCAGCGCCAGCGCTCCAGGTTGACCCGCAGTTGCTCCACCCGCTCGGCAGGTCCGCGCGCCAGCTGCGCCAGAGTCATGCGTCCGGCCACGCCATCGGGTTCGAGGTTCAGACGCTCCTGATAAGCCTTGAGTGCGGCCTCAAGACCGGCATCGAAGAACTGTTCCGGATCAGCACCGGCCACATCAATCGTCACAACAGCCGTTGCCGAGCCCGGCAGAACGTCCGCAGCGGCGGATTGATCCGCGCCGCCGACGGCCACGGAAACCGTCGGTGCCTCGGGCTCGGCCGCATGCCCCTCCGCCCTCAGCAGCGCACGCAACTGGGCTACGCGCGCACTGCGTTCGCGGGGCTTCAAGCTCTCGCCGGCATCGACCGGCAGCGGGCGCGGTGCGTCCAGCTGCGCGCGCTCCGCCGCAAGCGCCGCGCGCAAGGCGCCATAGAACGCGTCCTGCGGTGCCAGCGCGGCCAGCGTCAGCGCCACCTGACCGTCCGCCAGCGCGCGCTCGAGCGCTGCCGGTGCGTCCAGGCTTGGGCGCTGCACAGTCCAGTCGGGCTCTACCCGCAGTGGATCCAGCCGACCGCCGCGCAGATGCGATGCCAGGCTCAACCAGGCATCGCTGGCGAGCAGTTCTTCGGTATAGCTGCAGGTGTCGGCCGCCAGCAGACGCTCGGCGTGGTAGTCCTCGGGCTGCAGGCCGTGCAGGGCACTGGCCTCGATGGCGCGCATCAACTCACTGTAGTTCGCCCCACAGCCGTGCTCGGTCCAGGCAAGGCGATAGCCACGCGCGGCGTAGAAACCGCGCACCGCATCGGCCGCATGCAACGGCGTGCCCTGCACCTGCACAACCTGCCCGGCCTCACCCAGCAGGGCCGCAAGCGCTGCACCCTCGCGTGTGGACGGCAGCTGCCCGAAGGCGCAGGTAGCGAAACCCGTGATCAACAGCGTCAGCGTGGAACGGTAAAGCATCGACGAGCTCATCAAAGAAAGGCGCAGCCCGCAGAGATCCAGTCGCCCATTGTGCATGCAATGCACTGCGGGGTCAGACGCACGGCTGTGCGCGTCACGATCCACTGCGACGCGAGCCGTTCCATCGAAGCGGTTGCTTGGACGCTCTGGCGCCAAAGCCGAGCGAGGTCATCGAAGTACTACGCGATTGCAGCCCCGCGCGCCGCAGGCGGCCGCCCCGCCAATAAAGCACTAGGGCGAGGCGCGACCGCCCACACCCGACATCCCCGAATGCTCCGCACGCGCCTGTCGCAGGCAGGACAAACTGCTGGCTTGCGCCAACAGCTGCGGGTCCGGGTAATAGGCGAACAGCAGCTGGCCGTCACGCAGATGATTGATCAGCGGCCGCGCCACGTCCGAACGCACGGCCGGACAGCCCAGGCTGCGGCCCAGCCGCCCCTGCTCCTGCGCGAACAGCGGATCCACATACGGCGCGCCGTGCATCACGATCGCGCGCACTCGGGCGAGGTCATTGAAGCCCGGGTCGAGTCCATCCATGCGCAGCGAATAGCCGTTGGCGCCGTGGTAGGTCTGATCGGTAACGAACAGGCCCAGGCTGGTCTGATGGCTGCCCTCGATGTTCGAGAACTCCGTGGCGAGGTTTTCCCCGCTACCCCGCCCATGGGCGACATGCTCGGCATACAGCAGACGTTTGCGCGGCAGATCAAACACCCACAGCCGCGGTTCGGTCGAAGGCAGTGAGTAGTCGATGACTGCCAACCGGCTCGCCTTCGGCGCCTGCCCCGATCGTTGCGCGCAGAGCCGGGCGGACAAGGCAAGCTCCAGCACCTCGGGCTTGAGGCCCGGCGCCTGCTGCAGCAGGCGCGAGGCGAGTTCGCCGGCATGGGCGCAGGCTCCGGGCCAAGCGCTCAGGCCCGACAGCAAAGCCAGAGCGAGACACAGAGTCTGTATGGGAGCACGCATAGGGGCCGGAGCTTACTTCGCCGGCCGCAAACCGTCGCGTGACCGTGGACACAGGCGCGACACGTGGACGCGAGCGTGGCAGGACGCCAACAGCCCGGACTGGCGAGTGCTCGTCTGCGGCATCCGCGATGAGCGACCCTCGCTGCCGCGCATTCCCAGGCGCTGAGGCCGTGCGGTGCTGCACGGCCCCGACGACCATGGCTACGAGCTCGCCCAGCGCCCCCTCGGCGTATTGAACATCACCGAACTGTCGCCGCTCCGGGCGCAGCTGATCGCGAAGTGGGGGCCGACCATCGTCTTCCTGGACCGGTGACCACAGCACTCGCAGGCAACGCTGGCTCTGCTGAGCGCGCGGTGGCCGCTTTTGAAGGAACACCGCGGCAGACCCTGCACGGCGATGGCCGAGGCTGGATGAGGCGGAGCTGATCGATCGGCCCCGGAAGCACACGCCGGATCTCGTCCTCCAAACAGATGAGTGTCTTCAGCAGCGTGCAGGCCGGCACCGCAAACCCCATGCGCCAAGGGGGTTTCTGCAGTGCAGCAAACCCTCTGATGGACGCTGTCATATGCTCGCCGCCAAGCGAGTCCTTTGAACCAAGCGACCGCGAGCGGCCACCGTGCCGAGCGCCCAGATCGACGGTCGAAGGATCCGACGACTTTTGTCTTCGGAGGGGTGGCATGAGTGACTTCGTTCTGGCTCCGGTGCGCGTTCGCCCGGGGCATGCTGATCCATGTGGTCACGCGCTGCGCTGGCGTCTGGTGCAGGCGCTGCTCGCCTGTGTGTTGATCGGTGGCTGCAGCTCGGAGCCCGAGCCCTCAGCGCCGCCCACAGCGCCAGATGGGCGCGTGGCGACCGCGGCGGAGTCGGGTTCGTCCAATGCTCCCGCTCCCGAGGTTCTGCAGCGCGCGGAAGCTGCCCTGCGGGCCCAGCGCCTGTTCGCGCCGCCCGGTGACAACGCATTCGAGTTGTTCCTGCAGGTCCTGGAGAGTTCGCCCAGCAATGTGATGGCGCGTGATGCGCTGCAGGATCTGTTTCCCTACGCCGTGCTGCACGTGGAGCAGCGCTTGGCCGCGCGTGATCGAGCCGAGGTCAGCAGACTGCTGCCCTTGCTCGCCAGCGCCCAGCCGGAAGCGCCCGCGCTACCGCGTCTGCAGCGCGGGCTGCAGGCCCTCGACTCGACGCCGCGCCCGGCTGACACGACCGCCATCGGCAGCCCACCCGCCAGCCCGACAATTGCGTCAACAATGGCGGCCGCACCACCCGCGGTGCCTGCAGCGCCAGTTGAACAGGCGTCCGCGGCGGCAGCCGACACTGCAGACTCAGTCGGCTCGTCTGCGCCAGACGAGCCGGCAGCCCTTGCGATAGCCACGCCATCGCCGGCTTCAGCTGCCGGGCCAATCACCCAGCCCGCCGCAGCGGCCGTGGCCGCGCCTGCGCCGGCACCTGCGGCTGCATCTCCCGATGCTGAAGTGACGATGCCCAAAGTGCTGCGCCAAAGCACGCCGCTCTACCCGACGCTGGCAGCAAGGCGGAAGCAGGAAGGAATGGTGGAACTGGCCTTCACCATCTCGACCAGCGGGCGGGTGACGGATCTACGCGTGCTTCGCAGCGAGCCGCCGGGCGTGTTCGATCGTGTGGCGCTCACCGCCATGGAAGACTGGCGCTACGAGGCACCGAATCAGGACATTCGAGCGACCCGGACCTTCGAGTTCAAGATGGACTAGCGCCGGCACAATGCAGGCGTGAGTGCGTGGCGGTGAAGCACCAGAATCGTCTGCAGGCTGTTCAGCAACAGCCTGCAGACGGCGCCAAAGATCAGCGCGAACAAGAAGGTCGATGTCGAGCGCGTGTGCGGTCCAGGCGCGCTCCGAACAGACAGGCCCCACAAGGTTGGCTTCAAGCCGCAAGGGCTTAGACCGCTTCCACCCGCACGACTCCGGAATCGACCTTTACCACT
The DNA here is from genome assembly GCF_044377145.1 of Aquimonas sp. NCBI lineage: Bacteria > Pseudomonadati > Pseudomonadota > Gammaproteobacteria > Lysobacterales > Lysobacteraceae > Aquimonas > Aquimonas sp. The sequence continues at coordinate 3,056 of NZ_JBILJQ010000056.1, read as the reverse complement.
CGCACTTTGGTGCCGACTGGAAGGTCCGCGCCTTCAGCACGCCAGAACGCATCGCCGATCTTCAGCCGTCCGCGGCCGTCGACGATGGCGCTGTCCAAGGCATAGATCTGGCCGACCAGCTGTGCGCCGCGCTGGTTCAGCAGCGGGTGGTCGGTCGGCTGCGGCGGGTTGCGCTGGCGCAGCTTCCAGCCGACCGCCATCGCCACCAGGCCCAGCACGCCGAACAGAAACCACTGCGCCGGCAGGCTGATCGGCAACACCAGTACCAACAGCGCGGTGGCGGTGGCCGCGAAACCCAGCCACAGCAGGAAGGCGCCGGGCAGCAGCGCCTCGGCCGCGAACAGGGCCAAGGCCATCCCCCACCAGAACCACGGCGAGTGCATCCAGCTGTCCATCTCAATCCACCTTGAAGTTGGCGACGCCGCCCGGAGAGCTCGGCCGCGGGGGCGGGTTGCTGCTGCCTTTGCCAGCATCGGCCCGGTTGCCCGCGGTCAGCTCGGTGATGCCGGCCAAGGCGCCCAGGATGCCGGTGGTCTCCATCGGCAGCAGCAAGGTTTTTTGATTGGGCGAGCGGGCGAATTCCTTCAACGCCTCGACGTATTTCTGGGCGACGAAATAGTTCACCGCCTGCACATCACCTTTTGCAATCGCCTGGCTGACCATCAGGGTCGCCTTGGCTTCCGCCTCGGCCAGGCGCTCGCGCGCTTCGGCATCCCGATAGGCGGCTTCACGGCGGCCTTCGGCTTCCAGAATGGCGGCCTGTTTTTCGCCTTCGGCGCGCAGGATCTCGGACGCGCGATGGCCTTCTGCCTCCAGAATGTTCGCGCGCTTGTCGCGCTCGGCCTTCATCTGCCGGGCCATCGAATCGACAAGATCGCGCGGCGGCTGGATGTCCTTGATCTCGATCCGGTTGACCTTGATACCCCATGGATGGGTGGCTTCATCGACCACGATCAGCAGCTTGGCGTTGATCTCGTCGCGCTTGGACAGCGACTCGTCGAGATCCATCGAGCCCAGCACGGTGCGGGTGTTGGTCATTGTCAGGTTGAGCACGGCGATCTCCAGCTGCGAGACCTCATACGCGGCCTTGGCGGAATCGAGCACCTGGTAGAACACCACCGCATCGACCTTCACCACCGCGTTGTCGCGGGTGATCACGTCCTGGCTGGGCACATCCAGCACCTGCTCCATCACATTGAGCTTGCGGCCAATCGCATCGACCCAGGGAATGATGAAACCGAGGCCCGGGCTCAGCGTGTGCGTGTAGCGGCCGAAACGCTCGACCGTGTACTCGTAGCCCTGCGGCACCGAACGCACGCCCTTCAGCAAAGTGATGACGACGAACACGATCAGGATGACGATAAAGATGCTCATGGAGTTCTCCATCAGGTGGCTCCGGTGGGTTGAGTGGGGCGACTATGGGTGGACGCCTCGGGCGTGTCCACACCGCTGGAACAACACGCGATCCGGATCAGCGTCAGTGCCGAGCTGTACATCCACATAGAGAACCTCTTGGCCAATGACTCCGTCAGCTCCTGGCGCTCCTGGCGGCGCCCGCCGGGGCCGCGAGCGCACCGCCTTGGCCGCTGTGCGGCTGAAGGTCTGAGCCAACGGCCGCGCCGGGCACATGCCCGCACGCGCCCGCGGTTCGCCCCCGCGGCAGGCATTGGCTACACTCGCCTGCCGCTTCGGCGCGCATCGGCGCCGGTGCGACCTTCCGCAACCGCAAGGGATTCACAGGCATGGGCATTCTCGACGAACTCAAGCAGGAGGCCGAACGTCGCCGCACGGGCGAACATCCGGTCATGCCCGAGGAGCCGAAAGAAGGCCTGTGGAGCGAACGTCTGGGCCCGGCCGCACAGCGTCTGTACGAATTCCTGAAGCAGCTCAGCACGCATCTGAACGAACTCAAGAAGCGCGTGCGGGTCGTCTACAACCTGCCCGGCTACGGCGATGTGGTGGCGTATATCGAAGCGCCCTACACGCTGAAGGCGACGCCGGGTTCCGACAGCGTGGAGATCACGCTTGAATGCGCGGCCACGGTGGCCACCGAAGAATGCGCCACGCTGGAAACCGAAGGCGTGCTGCGCACCCAGTCGCTGACCCAGGCCTTCACCAAGCACCGGCTCTCGGGCCTGCAGGAAAGCAAGAAGAACGCCAACGGCGAAGTCGTGGCCGGACGCTTCTTGGCCCGCGGCCGGGTTCCGCTGACCCTGCACGTCGAGGCCGGCCAGGCGCTCGGCGTGGCGCGCATCACCCTGACCAACTTCTACGGTTTCGCCACCACCATACGCAGCTTCCGCCACGCCCAGCTGACGCCGGAGCTGTTCGATTCACTCGGCCGCTATCTGACCCACGAAGACGCCGGCTTCGGCCGCGAGAACGTCGACGAAGACGTACGCCGCACGCTGGCGGCCAAGGTGCAGCGCGAACAGACCAAGCGCCGCATCGACCAGGACCTTGGTGAACAGTCGATCGAAGATGAGGAACGCGTGCGCGCACTGATGGCCGGCGGGGGAGTCTTGAAAATCGTCCGGAAGCTGCTGGGGCGCTGATCTGAGCGATCGCACGGCAGGGGCCTAGTGCGCATGAGTCATGCGCTATGGCTTGCAGCCGACAAGCACACGCTCGCGCCTCATACCTCCGCGCAAGCTTGCAGGGGCCGGGCAACGCACGGCCCTTCGCAGCATGAGCCGAACGCACATCGCCGAACACGATGAGCCGGCCATCAACTCCCTTACCCGACGGCGCCTGACGCTGAGCACGTCCGCCAAGGGAATGACTCCCGTTGCTGCGAACCACTCAGGCAGAACGCCGAGACCGAAAGCCGAGTAAACCAAGTGCAGCCGCTGGACGCACGCCGCAATCTGGTCGCGATTCATACGCCAGCGGTGGCCCCATTGGCGTTCAACGGTGAGGATGTTGGGCTGGCGGAACGTGTCAACCCTTTCCCAACACTCGGCGACGTTTTTTCTAACTAACCACCTCCGGCAGATCGAGCTCAACGGGTGTGGATCTGGCCTTGAGCGCGCCGGGTGTGCTGAGCAGCTCAGCTG
>NZ_JBILJQ010000008.1:0-104716 GCF_044377145.1 Aquimonas sp. | reverse complement strand
GGAAGATGTTTCTGGCGGGCGAACCCGCAACGGCTTTGGCATGGGAGTCTCCGAACAAAGCCGCCCTAGAATGAGAGATAACGTGCTGCGTCACTGTCTCGTGGAGTGTAGGCGCGTAGGGCTGCGCCTGGCAGCCTCACGCACGATGGCGCGGCCAGACTATTCGGCATTGGCAGGCCCGATCAACCTGAGCCCGCCGCCGGATCTCAATGCGCCGAATGCAGTCGGCTCGGGCAGCGGCAGCAATCCGTTTCTGGATCCGGTTCGTTCCAACAACATCGATCTCTCCTACGAGTGGTACTTCGCTCCGCGCGCCCTGCTGAGCGCGGGGATCTACTACATGGATCTGACCAGCTACATCACGGTCGGCCGCGAACGCCAGCGATATCTGAGCTTCAATCAGCAGAACCCCAGCGGCATTCTGGTGCCTTATGACCTGACCGTACCGATCAACAGCAGCGGCACGGTCAAGGGCCTTGAACTGGCATGGCAGCAGCCGCTGGGCGAGCAGTTCGGCTTCTTCGCCAACTACACCTACGCCGACGGCGAGGAGGACGGTGGTGGAGAGCTGGTGGGCACCTCGAAGAACACCGCCAATCTCGGCGGCTACTTCGAGAACGAGCGCTTCAACGTCCGGCTGAACTACAACTACCGCTCGGAGTTCTACAGCGGTCTGGATCGCGCCAGCGCCTTCAGCCAAGACGCCGTGGGCAATGTCTCGGCCTCCTTCGGGTACAAGGTCAACGACATGCTGAGCCTGAGCCTCGACGGCCTGAACCTCAACGATCCGACCCTGAAGTACTACGCCGGCTCACCCGATCAGCCGCGCGCCTTTCTGAAGAACGGTCGCCAGTACTACCTGAACCTGCGCCTGAGTTTCTGATCGGCTCAGGCCTGCCTGCAGCGGTGCGCTCCATGGCCGCTGCAGGCAGGACGTTTCGCGGCGGTTCTCCCCTCGTTCCGACCGCCGCGGAATGCTCGCTTGGCCCGGGTTCGCCCGGGCCGTTTTTTCGAATCTGATGCAGCATGCGGACGGCGCGCACCGCGCCCGTCGAGACTGGAACCATGCCTTCAATCCCTATCCGAATTCTGCTGAGCCTCGCCGCTGCGTTGATCGCTGTCGCCAGCGGCTGCAGCCGCGCGCCGGCGCCTGAAGCAGCCGTCGCGGTGGCTCAGCCACGTTTGATTCCAGCCCCCGCGCAGATGCGCGTGCAGGGCGGTGCGCTGCAGCTGCCTGCGGCCGCCGAAGTTGCAGCGACCGGCGGCGCAGGCGCCGAACAGGCCGCGGCACGCCTGAGCGAGCTGAGCCAGCGCCTGCATGCACACGGCCTGCAGCGCGCTGACAGTGCAAGCGCGAGCGTGCATTTCGAACTAGACGCCGCCGCCGGGCTTGCGCGCGAGGCCTACCGAATCGAAGTCACCGACACCCAGGCGCGCGCGATCGCCAGCGACGCCGCCGGCCTGTTCCACGCCGCGACCAGTCTTGCACTGCTGATGCAGGTGGGCGAGGGCGGCGCGAGCATTCCGAAGGTCTCGATCGAAGATGTGCCGCGCTTCGGCTGGCGCGGCCTGATGCTGGATTCCGCACGGCATGCGCAATCGGTCGACGAGATCAAGCACCTGCTCGACAGCATGGCCCTGCACAAGCTCAACGTGCTGCACTGGCATCTCACTGACGACCAGGGCTGGCGCATCGAGATCAAGCAGTTCCCGCGCCTGACCGAGGTCGGTGGCTGTCGCATTCCCGCCGGTGCCGCCGGGCGCGATCCGCTCAGCGGCGAGCCGAGCCCCTATTGCGCCTGGTACTCGCAGGCGCAGATCCGCGAACTGGTGGCCTATGCCAGCGCGCGCCACATCGAGATCGTCCCGGAGATCGACCTGCCGGGCCACGCCCAGGCGGCGATCGCGGCCTATCCACAGCTGGGCTTGCTCGATCCCGCGCTGCCGGTGTCGCCCGACTGGGGCGTGCACAGCATTCTGTTCAGTGTCGAAGAAGACACCGTTCGCACGCTGGAGCAGGTGCTTGATGAAGTGGTGGCCTTGTTCCCGGGCCGCTTTATCCATATCGGCGGCGATGAAGCGGTCAAGGACCAGTGGCGCGCCTCGGCCCGCGTGCAGGCGCGCATGCGCGAGCTCGGTGTCGACAGCGAGGAGGCGCTGCAGTCGTGGCTGATCCAGCGCATGGAGCGCTACCTCGCGGCCAAAGGAAGGCGTCTGATCGGCTGGGATGAGATTCTCGAAGGCGGCCTGCCCGCCGGGGCTGCGGTGATGTCCTGGCGTGGCATCGAGGGCGGCGTGGTGGCGGCCGGGCAGGGCCATGATGTGGTGATGAGCCCGAGCAGCGAGCTCTACTTCGACTATCTGCAGTCGGGCTCAGAGCGTGAAGTGCCCGGGCGGCCGGCGATGATTCCGATCTCGCGGGTGTATGCCTTCGAGCCCGTGCCGCCCGCGTTGGCCGCTGACAAGCATGGCCATGTGCTGGGCCTGCAGGCCAATGTCTGGACCGAGCACCTGCGCAGCTATGCGCGCGTTCAGCACGCGGTATTCCCGCGCATCGCCGCACTGGCCGAGCGCGGCTGGAGCAGCCGTGAGCAGCGCGACTTCAATGACTTCGTGCTGCGGCTCGCGGCCCTGCTGCCGGCCTACCGTGCGCTGGATATCGCCTATGCCGACACCGGCTTCGAGGTGCAGCTGCGGGCCGATCTGAAGCCCGGGCTTGCGCAGGCCACGGTGCGACTGTCGGTGGACGCGGGCGATGTGCCGATCCACTACAGTCTCGACGGCACGCCACCGGGCCCCGAAAGCCCGCGCTACAGCACGGCGCTGGATCTGCCGCTGCCTGCCGAGGTGCTGGCCGCGGTGGTGATCAACGGTGAAGCCCAGCTGCCGCTCACAAAGATGACGCTGACCGCCGACTCCCTGCGCCTGCGCCGCAGCCCGGCGCTGATGCCGGCGACGCCGAAGCTGGTGCTGCGACTGGAAGATGACCAGCCGCTGGATTCGGCGAGTGGCGATGCCCGCGCGATCTTCAACGTCGACATCTTCGAACCGCGCTGGGAGTGGCCTGCCAGCCCGGTGGGTGCCGGTGATCGCCTGCGGGTGAGGGCAGGGCGTATCCCGTACAATTTCCAGCTGCACGGCGACGAGGCGAATCGGCGTTTTGTTCCCGCCGTATCGCCGCATGGCGAACTGCGCTTGCAGCGCGGTTGCGATGGCCCCGTGCTCGCCGAGCAGGTGCTGCCGGCCGACACTCCGGCGGCGGGATTTGCCGAGTTCGAGCTGCAGCTGCAGTCCGGAACCGCGCCCACCGATCTCTGCCTGCAGTTCAGCGGCGACAGCCGTCCGCAGCTGTGGGTCATCGACCATATCGAGCTGCTGCCCGCGACGGGCCGGCCCTAAGGAGCTTCAGGCAATGCTGGATCACGCCCTGGCGCGTGCCGACCAAGATGTGCATGCGCAGGCCGAGTGCTTTATTGCGGCCGATGTGGGCGGCACCCATGCCCGCCTCGCACTGATCGATGCGGGCAACCGCGAGGCGCCGCATCTGCGCTACTTCCGCAGCTACGCCTGCCGGGAGCACCGCGACCTCGGCGCACTGATGCGCCATTACCTCACCGAGCTCAACCAGCTCGCGCCCAGCCTGCAGCATCCGCATTCAGCGGTGATCGCCTGCGCCGGCTATGTGCTGGACGACAAACTGGTGCACGCCAATCTGCCGTGGGCGGTCGATCTTGCCGTGCTGCGCCGTTCGGTGGGGCTGGACCAGCTGGCCTTCGTCAACGACTTCGAGGCCGTTGCGATTGCGGTGGCGCGACTGCCGTTCGAGGCCATGGACGGTCTGCTCAGCCCCGCGGCCCCGCCACGCCGCGCGCCGATCCTGGTGCTCGGCGCTGGCACCGGTTTTGGTGCTGCGCTGTGCGTGCCGATAGGCGATGGTCTGCATGTGCTGGCCACCGAAGCCGGCCAGGCCGGGTTCGCGCCGGCCACCGCGGATGGCTTGGCCCTGCTCACCCTGTGGCGACAGCGCCAGCCCCAGGTGCGGATCGAAGACCTGCTGTCAGGTCCGGGGCTGCTGCGCATCTACCGCGGGCTGTGCGAACTCGGGCAACAGGCGGCCACCTTTGAGACACCGGCGGCGGTCAGCCGGGCCGCGTCGAGCGATGCGCTGGCCGCACGCGCAGTCGAGGTGTTCTGCGCCGAGCTGGGCAGCGTCTGCGCCGACCTGCTGCTGGCCACCGGTGCGCAGGGTGGCGTGCGTCTGGCCGGCGGCGTGCTGCCTCATCTTCGCGCCAACCTGCTGCGCGGCGAGTTCCAACAGCGCTTCCACGACAAGGGCGCCATGCGCGCCCAGCTCGAGCGCGTGCCGGTGCATCTGGTCGAACACGGTGACCTCGGCGTGCTGGGCGCGGCGCGCTGGCATCTGGCCGGCGGCGTTTGAGCGCGCCGTTCGGCCGACACCGCGTCGATCAACCCGGATGCGCGGCCCGCTGCAGGCGGTCGTGCACCGCCGCCCAGTCGGGTGCGGCCGGCGGCAGCTCAACCGCGATCCACTGCAGGCCTTCGGCGTCCAGACGGTGCAGCTCGGCATACAGGCGTCGCGCATACGCGCTCGCCTCGGCGGGCATCGTCAGCTGCAGCGGCCCGTTGATCGGGTTCGACTCACCGAGCGCCAGCAGCACGCCGCGGCCCGGCGGCAAGGCCTGACCGTTCTGCCACAGCATCAGCGGCGTGCGCGGCGCGTAGTGGCGCGCGTGCTGGCCGGGTGATTCGTGTGCGACCGCGCTGGCCGCGGGCGTTGTCGATGCCGCCACGCGGGTGCCGAGCACCTGTTCAAGCATCGCGACCGGGATGGCTCCGAGGCGCAACACGCGTGCGCCGTCCGCATCGATGCGCAGCACGGTCGATTCGATCCCGTGCACACAGTCGCCTCCATCGAGAATCATCCCGATGCGCTCGCCGAGGCCGGCTTCGACATGCGCGGCTGAAGTCGGCGACAGCTGCATGAACAGGTTGGCGCTGGGCGCAGCCAGCGGCTGGCCGACGGCCTCGATCAGGGCCAAGGCGACCGGATGCGCCGGCATGCGTACGCCGATCCGATCAAGCCCGCCGGTAAGTGCGTCCGGCACCAACTCAGCGCGCGGCAGCACGAGGGTCAGCGGGCCGGGCCAGAACGCCGCGGCCAGACGCGCCGCTGTCTCCGGCCACTCGTGCACCAGCGATCGCGCTTGCTCAATCGAGGCTACATGCGCGATCAAGGGACTGCTGCGTGGGCGCTGCTTGGCGGCGTAGATCTTCGCCACTGCGGCCGGGTCCAGCGCCAGCGCACCGAGCCCGTAGACGGTCTCGGTCGGGAACGCCACCAGCTCGCCCGCGCGCAGCAGGGCGGCGGCGCGATCAATGAACTCGGGTGTGGCGGGGAATACGGGCATCAGGTGCGGGTTGAGGACGGCAAGGCGCGCAAGTTTACCTCGCACCTTGTGCTGCCCCGCCGGAAAGGGGTGTCGGAGTAGCCGAGCACCTGCAGCGCAGCGAGGACGTGGCAGTGCTGCGCGGAGCAGGTGACCTGCGCATGGGTGCTGATACCGGCTGGTCCGAGGGATGCAGCCGTCACGATCGCTACCGCAGCGTCGCTGGCCGAGGCAATCTCCCCGACGTGCAGCGAGCCGGCGACCAGCAGTCGGTGAAATCTCGAATGCTCTGTCCCGGCTCGCCGCGCCGATCTCAGCGGATCTTCTTCAACATGATGTCCGCCGTCTCCAGCGCACCCTCGACCCAGCCCTGGGCGTCCGAGTACGCCTCACCGCAGATGAACAGCGGCGTGTCGCTCAGCGGCTGGACGATCTGCTGTTTGACCTCCCAGCTCTTGACGCCGATGTTCCAGCTGTTCCAGCCGCCGCCAAACGGGTCGTCGCCCCAGTCACGGAAGGCTGCAGCCTGCACCTGGGGTGAAAAGCTCTGGCCGTGGATGGTGCCCAACTGACGCGCGACCTCGTCGACCATTTCATCGTCCGCCCTGTAGCGGTCCCACGTGTTGTCGCTGGAGGTGTGCGTCACCAGCGGCTGAAACGGGTTGCGCGGCACCGGCACTTCCAGGCCTTCGCGCCAGGCTTGACGCCGTCGCGGGCGCAGGCCATCCCAGAACCCGATATTGGAGCCGTCGTCATAGCTCGCCATCAGCATGGCGGGGCCGGCCTTGGCGGGCTCTCCTTCTGAGGTAGGCCAGTAGTAGGTCTGACGCACCGGCAGGCTGGTCACCGTGCGCCCGCTTTCCACCGGCACAAACTCGCCCTGCTGGCCCCTGCTGTAGTCGTAGAAGCCGGCGGCTCGCCACCACGGATTGGCGTAGGTCGTGAACAGCTTGAACAGCGGCTGCGGAGTGACGCTGCCGATGAGTTTGACGACGCTCGGTGCCTGCAACAGGGGCGCCTTGTCGGCCACCAGCTCCAGCGAGCGGCGCGGCATGGCCAGTATCAGTGTGCTGGCCTGCAGACGCTTTCCCCCGGACAGGTTCAACAGAAACTTGCCGTTGCTCCACTCGAAACGCTCCAAACGGGTTTCGAGCATCACTTCACCCCGCAGTCTCCTGAACAGGGTTTCCATCGCCAGCGGCACCTGCTGAAATCCCTGCTTGAAGCCCTCGTACTCGGGTGCAATGCCGAAGTCCGACAAGAACCACGGGATGGCATCTGCCGCATTCCAGTTGGACACCACGCTCTCGTAGCCGCCAGCGTCCAGGCCCAGTTGATAAGCCTCACCCGTGATGACGCGCAACAGCAGATTCCAGAAGCCCTGCTCATACAGCGGTTGACCATCGAAGCTCGCCTTGCTCGCCATCTCATGGCGCTCGGCGTTGGTCAGGCCCGCCGCGGTGATGCCCGGCACGATCTGCTCAATGGCATTGACCATGACCACACCCGGCGTGTTGCCCTGCTCCAGGAACGATAGTTGATAGGGCACCTTGCTCGGGTTCCGGGTGAAGTCCGACAGCCGCAGATGCACGCCCCGCAGGTAGGCGATGTTCTGCGGCTGGTCCACCGGGAACGGGTAGGTTTCGATGCGTTCGTTCTTGGGCAATGCCTTGTTCAGTTCCTTCAGCAAGGCAACGATCAGCGGCTGGGTCTTGGGCAGGATGCGCATACCGCCCAGCTCGGCGACCATGTTCGGTATGCCCGGCGGCCGTACCGACAGCAGCCGCCCGCCGATATGGTCGGCCGCTTCGATCAGCACGATCCGGCGGTTCGGGTTGCGCTGCTTGAGTCGCCAGGCGCTGTACACGCCCGAGACGCCGCCGCCGACAATGGCGATATCCACATTGGCGTGGGTGTCGGCGGCTTCCGCCGCCTTCGCCGCCTTCGTCGACTTCCTTCTGCTTTCAGCCATAAAGCCCCCTTCGGCAGTGTGTGACTGCCACGTTATGGTTAGGAGAAGCTACCTCGCACTACAGTTCGCGGTGAAGCGCATGGAGCCTACACGCCTGAAGCAGCCAAGTGCATGCTGCGCCCCGCGAGCACGGGTTGATTCGGGAACATTCGAGTCAGCCGGTGGCCCGGCACGGCGGCGTGCCGCCCGCTGGCAGCTGCAAATCGCCGGCATTTGGCGATCACACCAGCGTATCGAAGGCGCTCTTGATGATGCCCTTGGCATCCAGTTCCGGCTTCTTGACGCTGATGTTGTCCAGGCTGAGGTCGAGGCCATCCTTCTCCGACCAGTTGACCGGAAAGCTCACGCCCAGCTCCATGTCGGGGCCAAACTCGCCGAGCTTCTTGGTCCACGGTCCCCACTGCTTTTCGAGCTCGGTGATGCCGAGGTCGACGCCGGCGAAGACCGAGGCGTTCACTCCGACCTCGAACTTCGGTCGGGCAGTGATCTCGGCCTTGGCGCCGACCGCGATGCCGTCGTTGCGATTCCAGCTGACATCCACGCCGAATGAGCCATCCAGGCCCAGACCGAGCGTACCGCTCAGCCCGACGCGGCCCTTGACGTAGGCCACGGCGACCTGGGCCTTCAGCCCGCCGCCGACATCCAGCGTCAACCCGGCGTAGGAGGGCACGAAGAAGTTGGCCTTGCCGGTGACGGTCGCGTCTTCTGGCTTGTCGAGGTCCATCACCGCCTTCAGGCTGGCGTCGCGCAGCTGGCCGGGGCCGACGTAGGCGTTGAAGCTCACGTTGGCGTCGGCGTAGGCAAAGATGCCGACGCCGACCGGGCCGACCTTGACACCCCAGATCGGAAAGTCGGGCGTGCTCACCGACAGCAGCGACTTGGTGTACTCCTTCTTCTCGAACAGATCGACGGTGGGTGGCAGCGCGATTTCGCCGGCCAGAATCACTGCGCCGGCGGGCGTGTATTCGATACCGACCTTGCCGGTCAGCACCTTGCCGAAGGCCACGCTGGCCTCGCCCTTGCCCCAGATGCGCAGTTCACCAACCGGCCCACCCTCGACCGGATTGCCCTCGGCGTCGGTGGCGGCATTGGTTGCGGTGATCTGCAGCCAGCCGGTGGCCGGGCCTTTGGCGACATCGGCGCGACCTTTGAAGGTGACCGACTCACCGTCGTAGAGAATATCCAGCGTCGCGGTCGCACCTGCCGCGTTGAGCTTGGCCGAGCCGCCGCCGCTGAGCTTCCATTCGCCGCTGTCCGGACTGCGCACCGCGCGCACGGTGACAGTGGCGCCAGACACTCCCGGCAGCTTGTCGACCGGCAGCGGCAGATCCTTGCCTTCGATGCTGAGCCCGGTCTCCGGCATGTAGCCGATCGTCACCGTGCTGCCCTTGAGCACACCGCCGAGGTTGAGACTGCCGCTCAGGCCGAAGCTCTCGCGGGTGACTTCAACCGTGACCGAACCCGACTCCACCCCGGGCAGACTGCCGGCCTTGACCTGCAGCTCGGCCTTGGCGGTGAAGCTGTCGTCTTTCAGCGCATAGGTGGCCGATACCTCGGCTTTCTCAAGGAAGTCCAGATCGAGGTTGAACACGCCGCCCAGGGTGACGCCATCGTTTTCGCCGCGCGCGGTGAGCGTGCCAGTGCCGACCTGGTCGACCGCGATGCCCGCCACGCCCTGGATGAAGAATCCGTTCGCGCCGACGCCGAGCTCCACGGCCGCCTCGGTCACTTTGACCGGGCCGAAGTTCAGGCTCTCGGTCGGCACCGGGAACTGGATCAGCACGTCGTCGCCGCGCAGCAGGATCGGCACGTTCAAGTTGGGCAGCAGCTGCTTGGACGACAGCACTGAGCCTTCTGCCACCACTTCGCCGTCCGGCGTGATCTGCACGTTGGAGAACGATACCGGGCTCAGTGGCTCGAAGTGGGCGCCGCTGAAGGCCGCGGTAAGGCTGTCGCGGGTGATGTAGCCGCCGAAGCCGAGATTCTCGTCGTGCTGCACGGTCAGCGCTGCATCGGCGAACACCAGCACCTTCGATTTCGTGTCCTCCTTCTTGGTTCGGCGCACCTGCAGGGTGCTCAGCACGCCGCCCTTGTTGCCTGCAGTCGGCGCGTTGAAGGGCGCATCGCCGATCAACTCGAAGCCGCGGTAGAAGAAGCTCGGCTTCTGCAGGCTGCTGCCGTCCTTGGACACCTCGAAGCGCACCGCGCGGCCGCCGGAAGGGCCAGGAAAAACATTGATGTGGGTCGGGACTTCCCCCTCCTTGAACACGAAGCCCTGCTTCACAAGCTCCATCTCGGTCATCGCATGGAAGTGCTTGAGGTGCTCGCCATCGCGGATCTGTTTGCGTGTCCATGAGGTGTCGGTGCTGCCGCCTTTGCCGCCGGACACGGTGTTGAACACCATCACCCAGTTGCGACGTACTTCGGTGGCGCTGGTAGGCAAGGGGCTGACGGGCGTGGCCTTGCTCTTGGTCAGCTCAGCCTGGGCGGCCTTCAAGGTCTCATCGATCGACTTGACCACGCCGCTCTTGACCGTCGCCCCGGAGGAGCGATTGACCCCACTCTCCAGCAGCCACATGTTTTCGGCAGAGTCCTGCCCGCCGACCTGCAGCTCGAGCGCATGGTCGGCATCGAGACTGGCGCGCGCGCCCTTCGGGCTCAGCATCGGCCGCAGCAGACTGTCGTGTTCGGACAACTGCTGGGTGGTGCCGATGATCATGGTGTCGGTGCCGGCAGCACCCTTGCCGCCGCTGTAGAGCACATAGACCGGTGCGCCGCTCTTCGCCACCGAGGCCGCATTGCCCTGGGCCTGGATCTGGGCTTCCAGCTTGGTCTTCAGGCCCGCCGCGAAGTTGGATTTGGCGTAGGCCACCCAGGTCTCAAACGCTTTGCCTTCGCCGCGCTCGGGCACTGGATCGAGCTTGAACGAGGCCCCCGCGGAGGGCAGGGCACGGCCACCGTCAGCAGCGGGCTCGGGCTTGCTGCCGGCCGAGCCCTTGAGCTCCCCGGCAATCGTCGGCAGCTCAAGTTTCGGGACGGTGAACGTGCCCTTGGCGGCGCCGACCGCCTCCAGCTTGATGCTCCAGCCGTCACCGCTGATCTCGTTGACCTTATCGGTCGCTGCCGCGTCCGTGGCCGCGGCACCCTGGGTGGCGGGCGTTCGCTGGATCCGCTGCGCGGCGGCCGAGCCGCCGCCCTGCTGAACGGTATGGGCGACCTCATGTGCGATCAGATGACGGCCACCGCTGGAATCCGGATCGTACTGGCCGGGGCCGAAAAAGATGTCCTGGCCGACGGTGAAGGCGCGCGCGTTCAGCGCCTCGGCGGCCTCGCCCGCGGCGCGGTTGTCATGCAGGCGAACATCGCCGAGATCGCTGCCGATGTGGCCTTCCAGGTCGTCGCGCACCGGAGCATCCAGGCCCTTGGCGGGCCCTTTGCGCATCTGCTGGATCGAGTGCTCAACCGCTGCTGGCGCCGCGCCACCCTCGGCGCCGGGGCTGGCGGGAGCCGCGCTGGGCTTGCCAGCTTGCGGTTCTTTCGCAGCGTCGCCGGTGGGCTCAGGCGCTGCCGGGCTGCCGGTCGCCGGCGTAGTGCCGGTCTCGCCAGGCGGTGCATCGGGCTGGCTCGCGCGCTGCACGGGGGCCGGCGATGCCGGCTTGCTGGGCTCCGGTTCGGGTTCGGATTCGGGCTCCGGCGGCTCGGTCTTGATCGTCGGCGGTGGTGCGGCCTTGGCGGCCTCGGGTCCGCCACCGCGCGGGCTCAGCTGCGCACGCGCTTCAGGCGGCGCGGGCTGCTCGTCGTCGGTCTGTTCCGGTGCTGATGCAACCGGCAGTGCGCTGCGCTGCGCACCCACCGCCGAGATCGATGCCGGCGCGGCTGAGGGCGGCGCGGCGCCCTGGCTGAAGCCAGTGGCGATCCGTTCCGCCTCGTACTCGTGCCGATCGTGGGTGGCGCCGACCGCGAGCTTGGTCTGCAGACCAAAGGGGCGCGCTTTCGACGCGGGCTGAGCGGAGCGGGTAGGCGGTGCGCGCACGCGGCTCAGCCGTCGCGCCGGCCGCGCGGCCGTTCGTCTGTGTCGGTGTGAGTGTCGGTGTCGGCGTCGGCCGAGTCCTTCGGCTTGGCTTGACGCACCGCCGCGCCGGCCGCATCCGCACTGCCTCGGGGCTCGCTCGTCGCGGCGCGATGCTCGGCCAAGACGCGCTCGGCTTCAGCACGGGTCGGGCCGACATCGAAGCCCAGGATCTCGACCAGATGATCGGCATCGGCGCGCAGCAGGCTTTCGAGATCACCAATGCCGGCGGCGCGCAGACGCTCGGCGCGCTTGGGGCCGATGCCGCGCACATGTTCGAGCGGCGTCGACGTGCCGGCCGGTGCGGGTGCGGGCTGAGGCTCGGGCTTGCCTGGCTGATAAACGCTGTCATCGTCGGGTCGCGAAATGCGGTAGTCGCGATAGGCGCTGTTGCCGTCGAGCAGGAGCGGCAGAGGATCCTCATACAGCAGACGACCGCTGCGATCTCGCAGCAGCACCTGGGTCTGCATGCCGGATGGGTTCTTTGCCGCCGCGGTCGGGCTGGCGCCGGGCTGAGCGGATGTCTCATCGACAGGCTTGACCCGCTCCGCAGCGGGAAGCGGCGCTCTGAAATAGCCGTCATCGGCGGTGCTGGCCACGGCGATGAGCCGCTCACGCAGGGCGCGCGCTTCGATGCGTATGCCGGGCAAGGGCTGGCCCGAGGAATCGGTGACGAAACCATGGAAGGCCGGGCCTTTGGAGCCGACCTGCTCGATCAGCCGCCGCGCGCGGGCGCGGCCAGCGCTGGCCCGCTGCTCCAGTGCACTGAGTTCTTCCAGCGCAAGCGCGGCCTCCAGTACGCGCGGGTGCTTGTCGCCGTGGCGCTTCAGCAGTCGCCGGTGTTCGACCTGCTGCGATGACTGCAGCGCCTGCGGCAGCATCTCGAACACGGCCAGCAGGTCGAAACCGAGTGCGGGGCCGCGCTCCTGCAGTTCGCCCAGATGGCGGTCGAGGCGCGCGCGCCGCTCGGGTTGGACGCGCTCGGCGCCGCTGGGGTCGCGATAGCGCTTGCTGAAGTCATCGCTGTTGAACATGGGGTTCTCCTTCGGGCTCAGCCACGGATGTCATCGCGCCGACCGCATTCGTTCGGGCAGAACGCTTCGACCAGGCTCAGGTTGTTGTTGAACACACGCATGCCCGGCAGCAGGCTGGCGGCGGTCAGGCAATGGGTGGCCTGGTTGTCGGTGGTGGTATTCATCAGCCCGGCGCTGAGGCCGGAGAAGAAGGCGCGCATCCAGGTTTCGGACAGGCGGTTGTCGGCCACCCGCACGCTGCCGCCGATGACAGCGAGGTCGGTCAGAAAGAAGCGGTTCGTGCTTTCGATCTCGACCTGGTTGTTGGTAAAGCCGACGTCATCCAGGCTCGCTACCAGCACCGAACTCGCCGCAAACCCGAGCTCCCGCTCCTGCAAACACTGAGTGCTGATCTGGTTGCCGCTGAGCAGGGTCTTGCCGGTGACCCAGCGCGTGCTGAGTGATGGCTGCTGCTCGTTCTCGCTCTGCAGCAGGCCCAGCCATCTGGCGACTTCGCAGGGCGTGAACTGATCATTCAACTGTGGCGGTTTGCCCAGCAGGGTCAGCACCAGCACCCATAGCAACCCCAGCGTCCATTCGTTGCTGATGCCGAAGTTGGCAATCAGGGTGTTGGTGGCGATCAGGTCCAGCCCCTGGCCGGTGGTGGACTGGCTGAGCAGGCGGTTCTGCCCGACCGTGACCGGGCCGAGCGCAAACAGGGTGATGCAGCGCCCGAGCGGCACCACCACGCTGTTGTCGTTGAGGGTGACGCTGGCCAGGCCGGCGAAGGCACGCGCCTCGCGCCGCTTCATGTTGTTCCTACGCACCGGCAGCGCCAGCCAGATCCAGATGCCGCCGCGGTTGCCGACACTGGCCGCGCTATCGAGCTCATCGTTCAGGCGTGGACCGTTATCGAGAATGCGGTTGTCGCAGATCTGCAGGCCCTGCACGGCCACGGCGAAGATGCCGCAGATGGGGTCGAGATGGCCGCTGCCATTGCGCAGGATGTCATTGCCCAGCACCCGCAGATCACGCGCCACGGCGAGTGCGATGCCGCCGTAGCCGATCAAGCCCTGCATCGCCTGCGACGGACTGGCGATGGGCCGGCGCAGGCAGCGCTCGATGCGGTTGTGCAGGATATGCAGGCCGTGCACGGTGATCAGGATGGGTTGCTGCTGCAGCGCAAAGAAACGGACCACGCTGATGCCGTTGCCACCCATGTCCTCGATACGGTTGCCGCGGATCTCGATGTCGTAAAGATCGCCGGCCGAACGGATGCGTGTGCCTCCGTCGTCGTCTTCATCGTCGCTGCTTGAATCCAGCGGCCGACACGGGTCGCAGGGGTCGTCTGTGCCGGGCTGGTCGGGCTGCTCCTGTTCGCCGCCGTCTTCGCTGATGACCAACAGGCTGCCCAGGGTGATGCCGTTGCCGACGCCGCCACGGATCGCGTTGTCCACCAGCTCGACCCGCTCGCAGCCGCCGCCGAGCTGGATACCGCCTCGACTGGCGTGGGCCAGCACCGGCCTTGGCGCCGGTGACGCGCCATCGCAGGGACCATTCAATTCGGCATCGCCGAGGCTCACGCCATCGCTGCGCGGCAGCGTGTCGATCAGGTTGCGCGCGATCAGCAGATCCTCGCCGCGGGCGAAGATCGCCGCGTACTGGCTGGGCTCGTCGCGCATCTGGATCACGCAGTCGCGCAGCGCGATCCGGGACGATTCGACGATCTCCACCGCGCTGCGCGGGCCGGCCTCGATGCCCATGTGCTCGATCGCGATGTCCTGACAACCTTCGATCAGAAAGCCCGGCCGTGCGCCTGCATCATCGGCCCCGGCACGCAGGCGCGAACGGGCATCGCAGCCATGGACGCGGATGTCGCGACGGTCGCGGATGTGCACGCTTTCGTCGTAGTGGCCGGGCAGCACGCAGACCGTGCCGCCCTCGGCGGGCAGTGAGTCGATCGCATCCTGGATGCTGCTGACATCGCCATGGCTTTGGCGTTCGTCGCCGACCACCACCACGCAGCAGCCGGTGTTGCGACACAGCGAGCGGAAGCGATGCCGACAGTCGATCGGCGTGCCCGGCACCGGCCCGGTCCACGGCAGCAATGCCAGCGGTGCCAACAAGCGCCACGGGCCCACCGGCGGCATGCCGTCGAGCAGGGCCCATGGGGTGACTTCGGTCGGCGTATTCGGCCGCGCCGAGATGATCCAGTAGTCGCCCGGCAGCCCGGCGCCGCTGAAGTCGGCGGTCAGACCGGTGTCGCCCAGCGGCACTGGATTGAGCAGGTCGACCGGATGGTCGAATGCGCTGCCGGCGCCACCGCCGGTCCACACCCGCAGGAAGAAGTAGCGTTCGCTGCCTGCCGGGTCGCGCGGGTTCAGCGCAGTGGCCGCGCTCAGCCAGGTTTCCCAGTCCGCCGGCACCTCGGCATTCGGGCCGGGCGGCAGCTCGGCGGTGACCTCGATCGACTCGGTGGCTGGATCAAACCCCGACAGCACGCGCAGCAGCAGGCCGCTGGGTTCGGCCGCCTTCTCGGTGTTGTCGAGCGCGGCGCCCCAGGGCAGCAGCTCGACGGTCATTCCGGCCAAGGGCCAGCCGAATTCGTCGCGCGGTGGGGTCAGAAACTGCAGGCGTCGACGTTCACCGCCAGCGTTGTCCGTCACCTGCACCCGGTACAGCGGCGCTGCATTGTCGCGGCCCCAGACAAAGCGGCCGGGGCGAGTGATCTGGACGCGGAAGGTCTCGTTGCGTGCGCCCAGGAAACCGGCCTGCGCTGATGGCCTGCACAGATCCTGCAGCGGCTCCAACTGGGTGAAGCCGATCCGCAGCCGCGCTCCCGACACCAGCTCGCAGCGCTCCGCGTCGAGGCTGGCGCCGGGGAACTCACGGGCGATCAGATCAGCGAAGGCTTCGTCACAGCTGGCCGGCACATCCTCCAGCACCCGCACCCGCGGCAGCAGTCGGCGGCGCGCCCCACTGTCCGCGCCGCCCAGCGCACGCTCGAACAACTCGGCGTCTTCAGTCGCGGTGACGGTGATTTCTTCCGCCTGCAGCCAGACCAGATCCGTCCGCGATGCACCCGCGGCCGGCAGATTCGGGCCGGGGTTGGCGAGATCGAAGCTCAGCCAGTCGGGCTGGCTTCGGTACTGGATCTCGTCGGTCCCGCAGCGGGCACCGCCGAGGTAGAAGCTGCCGGCCTCGATGGTGAAATCCAGCGCGGGTGCGGTCGGCGGGCCGACCAGCGGATCGCGGATGCGGAAGCCGCGGTTGGGGCTGCCGCGTGCGCAGATGGTTTCGGCGATCGCCTGGCGCAGCATCAGGCTGGCCAAGTCGCCAGCCTCGGTTTCCTCGGCATCGATCGGCAGCCGGCCCTGCTGGCGCACCACGCCGGTGAACTTCTGCGCGGGGCGCAGTGAATGGCGGGAGATGTCGGCGGTCATTACAGACTCCTACGGGGCTCAGGTCTCGATCACGAGCTGGGCGATGGCATTGATGGGCATGAACTCGTCGAGCTTGTTGCGCAGGTCGGCGCGCTTGATCGGATCCAGGGCGCGGTTGAACACGCCGATCTCGCTGCCGCCGTCGCCGCCAGTGCGCAGTGATCCGGCCGCCTGCTCGCTGAGCTGGGCATAGCCCGGATCGCCGAAGCGTCGCGAGACGAAGGTTCCGGCAGGCAAGCTCGGGCTGAAGAAGTGGCTGCGGTACGGATGCGGCACCCGGCCGCCGCCGGCCGCGGCTGAAAAGCGGAAGCAGCCGGCCTGCCGGTCTTCCACCCGCACCCGGCCGTCGACCAGCAGCTGGCTGGCGTCGATGCGGCCGACCGTGATGTCGCCGAACACTGTGCTGTCATCGATCTGCAGACGCGCATTGCGCAGCAGGATGGCGGGCTGCGGCCCATTGCCTCGCACGATCACCTCACGCATGCGCACACAGTCGGTGGCGCAGGCATCCACCGCGTCGGGCGCTTCGACGATGCGCCCGGTCATCGCACTGCTGATTTCGATTTCGGCGATCGGATCACCGAACTCCAGAGTGACCGCCGGAATGACCTCGGCCGGCTGGCCCGGTGCTGCCGCGCGCTCGCCGCCGGGGTCGATGTTGAGGTCGCGCAGCACCACCCGGCGCCAGCTGCCCTCGATGCGCAGCACGCAATCGCCGGCCGCCGCGCCGAGCACGCCCAGCCACAGCCCATCGATGACCAGTTCCAGATCGGGCGCGATCGCGCGCAGGCGGATGGTCTGGCCTGCGGCGGCCGCCAGCACCACGTAGGGGCGCTGACGCTCGGCGGCGCGCAGCAGCAGATCACCGTCGACGCGCAGGATGCCGTTGGCCGGCAGCAATGGCCGCACGGTGCGGCTGTCCATGAAGCGCAGTTCGCCCGACAGCGGCTGGGTGAAGTCGGGCTGGTCGACGCTGAGCGCGGTGAAGCCAGCGCCGGGATAGCTGCCGCCGCGGGCGTGCCCACCGGCGCCGACCGGCATGAAGCAGCCGTAGTAGATGCCCTGCACTTGCAGATCGAGATCTGCTGGCGGTGGCGCCATCAGCCGCACTCGCCCGCGCCGCGGATCAACCACGCCCCGCACCCAGCCCGGCACCGCGTGGTCAAGGCCCCATTCGGCAAGGTTCGCGCCATACAGCTCGGTCGGCCCGAGTGGCGTTGCGTCGAGATCCGCGCCGACCGCCAGCGACACCGACATCGCGCTGGCGTCACCACCGGGCAGCAGATTGAAACGTGGCGTAGCGGTCTCCATCGCCGCGCCGATCAGGGCCGCGGCCTGGGCGTCGCTCAGCACGGCGGGCGCCAGCGCTGCATTGGCGGCCTCCAGCAGGCCGGACTCATGCGCAAAGCGGCGGCCGTAGATCGGCGCCAGCGCGGTCGCCAAACCTGCGGGCGCATGCGCGCGCAGGGGCCGAAAGCCTGCGGCATTCAGCCGATGGCAGCTCAGCGGGGCGCGCATCTGCCATTCGCAGGCCGGGTGGCAGTCGGCGTTGACACGGCCGCCGATCTGGAACATCGGCACGTCGCGGCCCGAAGGATCGAGCGTGTAGAGCTGCGGCGCGATCTGTACTGGCGTGACCCCGCGCAGCGCGAAGGCGTACTGGCGGAACAGATGCAGGTTGAGCCGCGCCACACCGTAGCGGCCCAGCTGGCCGCGGTGCTGGCGCATGTCCGGGAAGTGCGAGAACTCGTCGTGTGGTCCATCCAGAAGTTCGGCCACGCGGACGCTGCGCAGGTCGACATAGCCCCACTGCGGCGACGCCGTGATCGGCCCGGGCAGTGGACCTGCATCAAGCAGATGCCAGTAGCGTGGCAGACGCTTGAAGGCCTCGGCGGCGACTGCATCGAAATCGGCGATGTCATCGGCCAGCAGCTCGGCCAGCCGCAGCGTGCCCTGACGCCGCCGATACAGCAGCGTACGACCGAGGTTCGCGCGTTGACCCGCGCGGTTGCGGGCGTGCACCGGGCGCGCGCCGAGCAGGGCGCCGAGGTAAGGGATCGCCCAATCGTCGGCTTCGTCGGCGCGGGTGTCGGCCGACAGGCGATCAATCGATCGCCGCGCCACCGCCGCTTGCCGCGCCAGCACTTCGACCAGCGCGCGCAGTTGGTCGGGGCGTGCGGCAAGGCCGTCCTCATTGCGATGCAGTTCGGGGATCAGCGCCCACAGCTTCTCGGTGTAGTGGCGCTCGAAGCCGTCATCGGCGGGGGTGGGCGGGGGCAGGCTGCTGTGCATGTCAGTTCACCGAGGTGCCGGCGGCGAGGTCGAACCAGCGGCCCTGGCCGGGCGCGAGCGCCTGCGGCATCGGCAGGCCGTCGAACAGGATCGCGTTGACGCCAGCGACTCCAGCGACCTGATGCAGGGCATGGCTGAGCGCGCTGCGGAACAGGGCGGCGCCGATGCGCTGGTGCCTGGGCGACAGCAGCGCCTGTGGCGCATCGAACAAGGCGGTGCGGGCGCGCAGGCGAACGTCGGTGGGCTCGAAACGGGCGTCGATCTGCAGCGCGATCGACAGGCTGCTGACCGCGGCGGGCTGGGCGCGCTCGACCGCGATCTGCAGGTCCGGCACCGCGCGTGCCGACAGCCAGCCGCGCAAGCCTGCGCTGGGATCTCCGCCATCCGTAATCACCCATAACTTTACGCAGGCGCGTTGGCGGCGTTCGTCCCAGGCCCAGGCCGCACTGGCGTTGAGCACGCCGGCATAGCCGCGGGCGAGGGCCTCAAAATCGGCCAGCGACACTGCGCGGCCCAAGGTGAGCGCAGACGCGGTTGCACTGCTGCGCAGCTCGTCGGCGTGTTCGGCATCGGCGCCGCCGGAGGCCGCCAGCGGTGCGCGTACCGAGCCCAGGCCGCGTACCGGCACCGCGATCTGGTTGATCGAGCCCGGCGGCGGTTTGGCTGCACCCGCGCCGAAGCGATAGTCCGCACGCACGTTGTCGACCCCGGTGCCGGGCAGGGCGCCGCGACCGAAACCGAACTCGACCCAGCTGTTGCCATCAGCGTCCTGGCGCAGGGTGAACACGCGCTCCTGCGGCGTGTGCCCATACAGGCTTTCGACGTAGCTCCAGGCCTGGCCATCCACGCGAACGGTGAGCTCAGGGCGGCGGCCATTCGCTCGGCTGGCGTCCTCGACCCAGGTCAGCGGCTTCTTCTTCAGCTTGAAGCTGAGCTGGCTGCGGCTGGCATCGCCTGCGCCGAGGATCTCATCGCGTACGCTCTCGCCGCGCACGGCTTCGACCACATTGCCGAACACCTGCACCGGAGTGCTCAGGGCCTGCGCAAATGCGAGGCTCGATGCATCGGGATGCAGCTCGGCGGCGCCCGTGCCCAGCGGCAGTGTCTGCGCATGCAGCAGCGCACCCTGCTGCTGCGCGCCGACCACAATCGCCATACCGCTGGCAGGCGCTGCGCCCAGCGCTGTGATCGGCGCCTTCAGCGCGGCACGCGGCTGCAGATCGTTCAACAGCAGTGTTGTCTTGGCCGGGCGCGTCGGTGCGCCCATCTCAAGCGGGGCGACATGGACCAGGCTGTGGCTGCCGAGGCTGAGCGGTGGATCGAAGCTGAGCACGGTGGCCGGCACCTGCGCGGTCGCGCTCTCGCCGCCGGCGGTGCCGGTGGTGAGTGTGATGCTGCCGTGGCTGACCGCCTGCAGTTGCACCGCGTGCAGGCCGGAGCTGAGTTCCAGCGCGGCCCAGGTGCCTGCGCGCAGCTGCGGGTACAGGCCATCCAGGGTCATGCTGCCCGCGGCGGCACCGCTGGCGGTGCCCAGCGCACTGCTCGCCAGCGGCAGCCGCAGGATTGCGACTTGCAGGATGCTCAAGGGCTGGCCGATCAGGGCGGTGAGCGACTGGCTGCTGGCGTCGAGCACGGCGCGCTGATAGGTCTCGCCGTCGTCGGCAGTTTCGGCCTCCATCGCCAGCACCCTCACCGCCGCGGCCTGGCTTGCAGTGCGGAGCAGCAGCACCGCGCCGGCATTGGGCGCGCGCCGCGGCAGGAAGCGCAGTACGCCGTCGAAGCGATCCTCGCGCACCGGCGCGAGCCGCCAGCGGTTGCGCTGCGGCCAGAGGGTGTGCGCCTGCACCAGTTCGAACACCTGCGGCGGCTCGCCCGCGAAAGGGCCTGAGCGGAACGCGGTGCCGGCCGGCAGGGTGACCGGGTCGTGGCCATCCGCTTCGACTGCCAGCTGCACCCGCGCGGCCATGGCTGGACGTGGCCGGTGGCCGATCAGGCCGATCAGGCGCTGTGCGCTCAGGGCATCCGGCGCCGTCGACAGATAGCTGCGCTCGGCGCTGCGCGCGTCGTAGAACCCTGTCACATCCAGCACGTAGGACCAGGCCTCGACCAGCATCAGGCCCAGATCGGCGGCGCTGCGTGCTCGCCAGTCCTGCAGCGGCGGCAGCAGCGGAAGCGTTGCCAGCATCGCCGCGCGGTACTCCGGAAAGCCCGCCGCCTGGCGCAGGCGCAGCTCGCCCAAGTCGGCTGGAATCAAGGGCGGCGGCGGGTCTCCGGGCTGCGGACAGCCGCAGCTGAAGTCATGTGCGCAGCTCATGCGGCACCTCCGTGCGCATTGACGCGCAGCGAACCGCGCCCGGGCTGACGTGGGTCGTTCTGCAGGCGGACGATCTGCCAGGGCTCGACCTGCAGCTCGGGCAGATCAAACGTGTGCCAGTCACGGCGCCTGCGTACACGCAGGCGGATCGCCTCGACGCCCTTCACCCCGGGTACGGCCTGCACCGCGGCCTCGATCGCCGAACGCCTCAGCGTCTGGCCAAAGGTGAAATTGTCGGGATGGAACAAACCCGGCGGCGCCAGTGCGCGCAGCACGCGTGGGCTGACTTCGCCGGGGTAGGCATCGCCACGCACGCATACATCGACTTCGAGATCGATATCGAGGTAGTCCGGTTGCAGCACGCGGGCGTCACGGGTGACTTGGCGAATGCAGTCCAGGCTGTTCTGCAGCTCGGCGATCTGCGCATCGCTCAGCGCTATGCCGGCCAGCGGGTCTGCGGCGACGAAGTCGGTTGCCCAGCTGCCGGTCCAGCGGGTACTGGCGTGTGCGCGCTGAACCCAGGGCAGGCGTTGGATGATCTGGCTGTAGTCTTCCGGCCGAACCGCGCGCAGCGGCAGGGCGCGGAAGGCCTCCGGTGCATCGATGCGCACGCTGTCGGCAGATTCCTCATTGCGGCCGCTGTCGATCGGCAGCGGATTGCTCACTGCAATGACATTCGCGAGCGTCGTCGCGCTGCCGGCCGCAGTGAGATGGACCACGCTGTCGGGCGGCAGGTTGGCGCGGCTGCCGGGTGCGGTGGTGAAGCGCGCCTGCAGAATCTGGGCGTCATCCGGACCGCGTCCGAATCCGGCGGCGCCGAAGCGCAGGGTCCAGCCACGGTCGCTGGCGTAGTCTTGGAACCGCACATCCTCGAGCGGCGTCTGGTGGGTCCACACCTCGCGCCACATGCCTTCTTCCAGCGTGTACGCCGCGCTGTCGAAGTCCGCGCCCAGCAGATCACGGAAGAACGTCCACGCGGTGGCGCCGGGCACCGGCAGGTGCGGTGCTGGCGTGACTTCGGTCAGCGTCAGCAGCGGCACATCGCCGCTCAGGCTGCCCAGGCCCAACGGGTGACGCTGGCCACTCCAGCCCAGGCCCAGGGTTTCGGTCGCGCGCAGGCCGTAGCGCACGATGCGTTCGCGGCCGCCGCGCTCGGGGTCGAACGGGCCTTCGCGTTCGACCGCACGGGGCAAGGCCAGCAGCGCACGCCGCGCGGCTTCATCGGCCGGCGCGTGCTGGGCGAGCAAGGCCTCATCGCTGCCGATCCGGAAGGTCTCGATCACGGTTTCGCCGGCCCGTGCCTGGGCGATGTTGAGCAGGAGTTCGGTCTCGGCCAGTGGCAGCGGCCAAGGCGTCGGCTCGCGCCAGCGGATGCGGGTTATCGGCGTCGGCACGCCGGGTATCGGCGCCAGCGTGTCGACCATCAGCTCGACCTCGACCAAGTTGATCTCGAAGGCTCGCGCGGGCTGGGCGGGGTCGGCTGGACGGCTGCGCAGAATGCCGCGCCTGCCGTGCCAGAACTCGATCGGCGTCAGCGGCGTGCCTGGCGGTAGTTGGCCCAATGTAGGGCCCGCGCTGACAAGCCAGGCCTCGGTGGCGCCGCGGGGCAGACATTCGACGTCGCGGTCCGGCTGATGCAGCGGCAGGCTGTTCCAGGCCGGATGCGTCCACAGCGCCTCGATCAACGAGAACGGCAACGCTGGCTCGCCCTCAGGCAAGGCCCAGGCGCGGGCGTCGACGGCTTGTTCTGCGGCAGCACTGACCCACAGCGCCAGCGCCGTTTCGGCGGCGTGGCCCGGGTCCGGCGTGTAGTCGACCAGACGCGTCAGCGCCGAGCGGCTGCGGCGCTGGGTGGCGGTGGCGAGTGCGGTCTCGCGCACGATCCGATCCTGCGCATAGGCGAACTCGTCGCCCAGGGCCGCCATGATCTCGAACAGCATCACAGCCTGATCGGCCTCCAGTGCCTCCGACCAGCCGGGATAGCGGGCGGCAGCGAAGTCCAGCAGGGCACGGCGCAGCGACCAGAAATCGCGGGCCAGATAGTCGATCTCCACATCCGGGCTGGGCTCGGGTTCGTCGGCGCAGGGGCTGCGGCAGTCGAAGTCCGAAGGGCAGCCCTGCTTGAAGCTGAACTCGACGCCGTTGAAGAACGGATCGACCCGCGCGTCATCGATGAACAGCCGATACAGGCCGAAGTCGCCGGGTGCCGGCACCCTCACCTCCAGCGCCAGACGCAAGCCGGCCGGCGCGGCGACCCTGCGCCAGCGCACGCTGTCGATGGCGATCTCAAGCCCGCTGTCGATGGCGACGATGCGTACGCCGATGCCCGGCGCCAGTACAGCCGCGCCAACATCCGCGGGCGGCAGCGGGTCGGGCACCGCGGCGGCGGCGATCATCGGTGCGTCCAGCGCCGAGGGCTCGACCACGAAGAACACCCGCAGCTGGGTCTGCACCAGCGGCTGGACCACCTGGATGAAGTCGATCCCGGTCAGCAGGGTCTGCTCGCACAGCACGGTCTTGCGGTCGATGGCCATCAGAACGCGACCTCTTCGTTCAGGGTGCGAACTTCACCGCGCTGGATCAACAGGTAGCGCACCTCGATCAGCAGCGACTCCTCGCGCGCCAGCACATGCACTGCTTCCACCTTGATGACGGTCGGCAGCCAGCGCGTCAGTGCCTGATAGACGAAGGTCTGCGCCAGCGAGGCGACTGCCGGCGAGTTCGGCGCGAATACCATGCGGCGTACGCCAGCGCCGAAGTCGGGCCGGTTGATGCGCTCACCCGGCGCGGTCAACAGCACCTGGCGGATCAGCTGGCGGGCGTAGGCCTCGTAGTCCTGGGTCTCGGCCGCACGGCCACCGCCGCGGTCGATCGCGAACGGGAAACTGAGCGCATGCAGGGTGTCGTTCATGGCCGCCTCATAGCGCTTTGATCCGCGCATCGCCTTGGGCGACGCTCATCGGCCCGGGCGGCAGCACGCCGGGCGTGCCGACGCAGAGGCCGACCGCGGCCTGGTTGACCACGGCCACGCCGTTCACCTGCACGCGGCTGGCGCCGAGGATCCAGCTGCCGGAAACCGCCGGCCCGGCGAACTGCATGACATCGGTGACCAGCCCGAGCGCACCGGTCGCCGCCAGCACGCGGGTGTTGCTGCACACCCGCGCCGCAGCGGGGCTGCCATCGTTGCCGAGCACACCGGCGGGAAGCACTGAGACGGGCGTGGTCATGGTTTTCCTCACACCACCTTGAAGGCGCCGTTCTGCGCTTCGAAGCCGCCGGCGCTGAGCCCGCTGGCGCCACCGTTGGCGGACTGGTTGATTGCCGGTGCCTCCAGCTTGATTTCGCTACCGCTAAGAACAAGCTTTGTGCCCGCTCTGGTCTCGATCTCGACCACGCCGTCGTGGCTGATCCGCAGCGTGGCGCCGGGCGTGCGCAGCACCGCGGTCTGCGGATCGGCATCGGCGGGCAGCTCGCCCTCGGCCCAGAAGCAGCCGGCCCAGATCGGGTGGCTGCGGTCGCCGGCCTCGAACTCCACCCACACGCTGGCGCCGACCGGCGGCAGCATCAGCAGGCCGACATCAGGCCCGGCATAGGCCACGCAGGGCAGGGCCCACAGCGTCTTCTGGCCGAGCACGGCCGGCACCTTGACCTCGATCCGGCCCTGCTTGAGCGGGTCGTCATTGGCCGTGACCAAGCCGCGATACTTGCCCAGATGGCGACCTTCGAGCTCCTCGAACACGCGTTCGATATCGGCGATGGCGGCGTTCATGCGGAGGCTCCCAGGCCGTTGGCACGCAGGGTGAAATCGATCAGGTGATCGGCCGCATTGACCACATGCACGGCCTTCATCACCTGGTAGGCGCCGGACAGCCGCGGGCCGGCGTGGCTGACCTCGACGATCTGGTGCGGCAGGATCACGAACTGCGCCTGCTCCAGCGAGGTCGAGGCTTCGACCTGGACGAACCAGCTCTGCTCGAACACCAGTGCGTCCTGGGCCAGAAAGGCCTCGTCGGGCGTCACCGTCGGCGGCGCGATCGCCTCGCGCTTGACGCCTTCGATCTCCAGCGGGCGTTCGCCATCCACCGGTGCCGCATCGCTGACGATCTGCTCGACGATCTCGCTGGCGCCGCGGTCGTTCATCGCGAAGCCGCGCGCTGCCGTAGGCTTCTCGAAATCGATCTTCGCTTCGAAGCGGTTGACGCTCGGGCACTCGCGTGGCGGCGGATTGACCCGCAGAAGCCGGTCCGGCGGTGCCGCCAGCGTCGGCAGCTGCGGCACATCGCCGGGCTGGGCGCGGGTGGGTGAGGTGCGCAGATTGGCGGTCTCAGTCAGGCTGATCGCGTCGCTGCCGGGGCTGCGCTCGGCGGCATAGCTCAGCCAGAATTCCATATTGTTCTTGCGCGCAATATCTTCGAGAAAGGCGAGATCCGTGCCGCGCTGGCTGAGCTGGCTGCGCTGCGCGTCGTGCTCGATCAGGGTGTCCTGGGTCTCGGGACTGAAGCCGTAGGCGGCGAGGATTGAGTGCGCCGCTGCCGAGGCCTTGCCGGTGTAGGTGGCCTGCACGCCGAGCCGGCCCATCTCGACCCGACGGTCCTCGCCGCGGATCTCGACCCACGAGCCCGCACCGCCGAGCACGGCGGCCGATTTGATGTCGGTGACCGGGCCATAGACCAGGCACTCCAGCGCGCCGTCCTGCTCGACGAAGATGCCGATCAGTCGCTTGGGCTGCAGCTCCGGCACGTTCTCCATGTGCGAGCCGCCGTCGCAGAGGTCGTCCTCGAAGCGCAGCGCGAAGCGCGTCGGCTTGGACAGCTCCAGCTCGACCCGGGCTTCCACCAGCCACTGGCTGACCGTCTCAGGCAGGGCCACGCGCGTGTCGCCAGAGGTCAGGATCAGCCCGAAGCCCATGCTCTAACTCCGCGTCGGAATGCGCACCAGCGGCGCGTCCAGCGCTGCCTCGGTGCTGAAAGCGTCTTCGAGCTCGGCGATCCGCCAGAAGCCCGCGGGGTCGCCCAAGTAGTGCGCGGCGAGATGGTCCAGACGCTGGCCCTGGCGCAGCCGATGCCGGCCCAGCTCGGTCTGTGCCGGCAGCTCCGCGGGGCTGACCGCCGCGACCACCCGGCCACGCCGGTCGATGGCGGTCACGCGTTTGGCGTAGCGGGCGTAGCGGCTTTTCGGATCGAACACGGACATGGTCGGTTCCTGCTCTAGAACGGCAGCATCGAACGCGCGGCCTTCAGCGCGTTGGCGAAATTGGCGATGGCGAGTGCGTTCTCGCCGAGGCGGGTGAAGTCATAGGCGGCGATCGCCAGCTCGGTCGCGGCGGTGGCCTTGCACTTGAAGACCTCGGGCGTCAGCACGCGCAGCTCCATCTGCACCTGCGCCATATGCGGAAACAGGGCGGGCGTGAACTCCTTGATCTCGATCGACAGCGTGGTCACCCGCACCGGCACGATCAGCCCCGGCCCCATCACCAGCAGGCAGATCGGCACCGAGGGCCGCGCAGCCTGCTTTTGCACGCCACCTGCCAGCGCCTGCGCGCTGCCGATCAGGTCGCCGATCAGGCCCTGCGAGGGCGCGGTGAGTTTCTGGATCGCGGCGATGCGCGAGGCCACGCCGGTGGCGATGGCGATCGGGTCGCCGTCCTCCAGGTCATCGGTGGCGTCCAGCTCCAGGCTGAGCTTGTAGGTTTCCTCCGGGTCGTAGGGCTGCACCATCGGCGACTGCGTGCCGCGCTTGGCCTGATCGACCTCGAACGGATTCCACGGCTTGAGCTCGCGGGTCATGCTGGCCGGGTTGTACTGGAACGGCACGATATTCGGCACCACGATGCCCAGCTCCTCGATGAGCTGGATGATCGCCCCGCGCAGCACCGGCGGGCTGATCGGATTGCCGGTCTCAGCCATGTGCGCCGCTCCCACGGTGGCGCGTCGCTCGCGCCTGCGGCGGCGCTGAGCGACCTTCCTTGGTCAGTTCGAGCGCGGCGGCCTGCAGCAGATCGTCCGTGTCCACGGAGTTGCTGCGCTCACGCGCCGAGTAGGCAGCGCTCAAGGCCGCGCTCTTGATCTGAGCGGGCGACAGCTCGTGGCTTGTGGCCAGCGCCTGCAGGCAGGGCTGCAGCGGCGCCAGCTCCGCGCCAAGCGCGCCCAGCATGGTCTGCCACAGGCGCAGCCGCTGCTCCGGCCCGGGCCGCGGAAACTCCAGCACGTGGCGCAGCCGACGGATGAAGGCCGGGTCGATGTTGGCGCGTCGGTTGGTCGACAGAATCACCAGCCCGTCGTGGCCCTCCATCAGTTGCAGCAGATGGTTGGTGTCGGCATTGGCGTGGCGGTCGTTCGAGTCCTTCACTTCCGTTCTGCGCGCGAACAAGGCGTCGGCTTCTTCGAAGATCAGCGCCGCACCGGCGGCGCGCGCGCGGGCGAAGGCGTTGGACAGGTTCTTGGCGGTTTCGCCGATGAATTTGCTGGTGGTGCTGGCGATATCGATCACCAGCAGATTGATGCCCAGCTCGCGCGCGATGACCTGGGCGGCCATCGACTTGCCCACCCCGGGCGGGCCACTGAACAGCGCCGACAGCCCCGCGGCGCCTTCGAACAAGCGGGCGGTTTCAGCGCAGGCCAACAGGCTCGGCCGGGTGCGCACCTCGAACGCGATCCGCCGCAGCTGCGCGGCCAGATCGGGCGCCAGCACCAGATCGTCCCAGTCGAACTGCGGGTCGACCACCCGGCCGACGCCGTGCATGCGTGCGCGGGCACGGGCGCGCAGGTGCGCCGCTGCCTCGGCCGCGCTACGCGGTGCCGAAGCAGCGGCCTCTTCCAGATCCGCCAGCGACAGGCCCGGCGTGGCGGCGATGCGCAATGCGGCATCGGCCAGCTGCGGCGCCAACTGGCTGAGGATGGCCGCCTTGGCCGCCACGCCGGGTTCGGGCAGGGCGACCACGATGTCGGCGCAGCCTGCATGGGCGGGCGGCGCTTCGGATTCACCCACACAGACGAACTGCAGCGGCGCCATCGGTAGCTTGTGCGGCCACGCCGGCGCGCCTTCGCGCCAGATCAGGGCCACGTCGGCGTACAGGGCGAAGCGCTGCGCGCGCATGTAGGCATCCGGCCAGTCGTTGCCGATCAGTGCGCTGGGGTCGATCAGCAGGGCCTCGCGGCCAAGTGCAGCTGCGACTGCGCAGGCAAAGCTGCTGCGGCCCGCGCCACTGCGGGCTTCGATCACCACGCGGACTTCTGCGCCCTGACGCAGGGCGTGCTCAACGCGCTCGGCGATCGCCCGCACCGGCCACTCCGGTGCCACCGGACGCGTCGGTGCGCGCTCCGCCGCCAGCACCAGGGCGGCGTCCAGCGACAGGCTGCCGAACAGCCAATCGACGATGCGCGGGTCGGCTTCGAAGCCCGGGGCTTCACCCGGCATACGGCGGATCGGCGTCAGCAGGCCCCACATCGACAGCGGGCTGGTCGGGCGCCAGATCGGCCGCGACGGATGCCCGCACAGGCGGATCACCGTCTGCTCGGTCGGCAGCCAGCGCGCGTCCATCTGCTGCACCTGGGCGAGCAAGGCTCCCAGGCTCGGATCGACTGCCGCACCGATCGCAAACTGCAGCAGGTCGGCCTCGGCAGGGCTTAGCGCGAACAGCTGCAGCAGCCGCTGCCAAGCGCGGCCTTCGGCGCCCGCCAGCCGTTGAGCGTTGCCGCGCGTGCTGCCGTCGGCGAGCGCGTCGGTGGCCTTGGCGTCTGCGGCAGACAGCAGCGCGTGTACGCGCTGGGCGATCAGCTCGGCGGCGCTGCGCCTTGCCGCGATCTCAGTGGGTGTTTGCAGTTGTGCGTTCATGGGCTCAACACCCAGAACGGCTGTGACTCGGCGCCATTGATGATCAAGCGCAGCGGGCGGCTGCCGCTCAAGCTGGGGTCGAACAAGGGATGCAGTTCGATCCGCCCGGGCTGACGCACGAACAGGCCGCGGTCCTGTGCAGGCGCGCCGCTGAAGGCCGGCGCATCGTCGTACAGCACCCCATCGAGGGCGAGCTGCACCTCCAGCCCGGCTGCAGTGAGATCGAACACATTGATCACATGCACAACGATGCGTCCGAACGCATTCGCGGGGTCGTGGCTGGCGATGCGGGCACCGACCGAGATCGCGATCTGATTGCTCTCGGCGCGGCTGATCCGCGGCACGCCGCTGGGGGTTTCACGACGGCGACGGGTTTCAATCGAGACCGCGTAGATCCCTGGAGTGACCTCGATCGCGATCGGGCCGCCGCCGTCGTCGACAATGATCTGGCCCTGCAGATCGAACTGACCGGCGCGTTCGTTCAACTGCACGTTCCAGGCTGGATTAAGCGCGGCATCCACGGCCACCACATCGCGCGGCGGCGTCAGCTGTCGCCAGCTCGGCGTGCGCAGCAGCACCCGCGCGCTGCCGGCAATGCCATCACCCGCCAGGGCGCTGCCCTGCAGCTGCACGCGGTTCACCGGCGGGATCGCGCCTGGTTGCAGGGTGGCGCGTGCGGGAGCCGTGTCCAGCGTCTGCGGGCCAAAGCCGCTGCCGGGAGGCGGGGTGAAGTGGCTGAGTGCAGCAGCACGGCGCAGCGAGGGCGCCTGACCGACCGACAGGAACACCCCAAGATCGAACACGGTGCCGCTGGCGCCGGTCGGCAGCTCGGGCTCCAGGAAGATGGTGCGGACTTCGAAGTAGGCCGACAGCCGCGTGGTGGAGTTCTGCTCGGCCGACCAGAACGCCATCGATTCCTCGGCAGTCAGGGGCCGCTGCGAGATCTCGATGCGGTTGTTGCCGCCGATCAAGCCCGGTGCCATCACGATCTGCGGCGGGCCGCCATCGGGTGAGATCGCGAGGGTGTCGTCGATCCAGCTGTGGTCGTGCAGGGTCTTGAGCGCCAGCCCGAAGTTGCGCTGCTGCACTTCCGCATCGAACACATCGTTGATCTCGTGGTGGGCGGTGAGGATGTAGTACAGCGACAGCGCCAAGGGCTGGCGCGAGACCGGCGCACCGCCGCGCCCGGGCGTCGGCACATTGCGGTGATGGGCGTCTTCCAGCAGGTGATAGAGGTGCAGATTGAGCGTGTTGGTAGCGGCGCCGACCCGCTCCGGCGGCATCGAGGTGACATCGAGCGTGGTCGGCAGCGATTGCCGCAGCAGCAGGGCGCGCACGTTCAGATCCAGCAGCCGGCGCAGGCTCGCGGTCACCAGATAGAGGTTGGCGGTGCTCATGCCTAGCGCCTGCGCAGACCGAACAGGGTGAGCGCGCGCTGGCGCGGGGTCAGCGGGCCGATGACTGAAGCTTCATTGGCGCTCAGTGGGCGAACGCGCGGCGGCGGAGACTCAGCCGGCGGCTGCGGTGCCGCTGTAGGCGGTTCGCGGCGCGCAGCGGGCGTTGCGGATGGCGCGGCGGGTGCCTCGGGAGATGGTTCGGTTGCGGGCAATGCGGGCATCTGCAGCGGCGGTGGCATGGCCTGCTGCAGTGGGCGTTGTACTGCGTCGGCCTGGGCGGTTGGGGTGACGGTGGTGATCGCGACTTCGGTGCGCGGTACGGCCAGCGGGAGCGGTCGTGCTTCTACGGACGGTGCGGGTGGTGGTGAACGGCGCGGCAGGGGCTTTGGCGCGAGCGGTGCGCGCTCTGAGTGCTCCGCCGCGGCGGGTGCTGCGCGCGCCCCATCGTGGTCTGGTGTGGCGGGGACAGCTCGCGGCACCGGCGCAGGCGGCTCGGTCTGCACGGGCTCCGCCGCTTCGGGTGGCTCTGGCAGCAGCAAATCGCCCGGTTCGATGTCGAGCACGCCGGGGCGCAGGCCAGGTGCCTGTGTCGGCGCTATCGGATCCGCTGCCACGCGCGCTGCATCGGCGACCGGCGCGGGCAGGGCGCTTTCTGAACGAACGGCCGCAGACTGTGGCCGTGCTTGCTCAGGTGATTGCACGTGAGGCGTCGCAGGCAAGCCCGCGTCGACCCCGG
Organism: Aquimonas sp.; assembly: GCF_044377145.1. Classification (NCBI taxonomy): domain Bacteria; kingdom Pseudomonadati; phylum Pseudomonadota; class Gammaproteobacteria; order Lysobacterales; family Lysobacteraceae; genus Aquimonas; species Aquimonas sp. Next base: position 74,239 of record NZ_JBILJQ010000008.1, on the reverse strand, counting down.
TCGGCGGCAGCTCCGACGTCGTTCCCGATGCGTCCAGCGATGAATCAAACCCAGTCGCGGCATCGAACTGCGCCGCACGCGCCGGATCGTTCAGGCGTTGATCGGACAGCGCCACCGGCGACAGCGAAGGGCCGGCGGGCACGGCGCTGGGCAGGCTCGGCGCGGCCATCGGCGCCGCGCGGTCGAACAACCGCTGCAGGTAGGCGCTCATCCGGCCCGCCTGCGCAGCGCGCCGGCGCGTTCGGACTCGATCAGACGCGCGTAGGCGCGTCGATCATCGCGCGGCAGGGCCATGATCTCGGCGTGCGACCAGCCGTAGCGTGAGGCCATCAAATGCGCCTCGCGCAGCAGGAAGGGGCGCTCGGCGACCAGCCGCTGGGCCAGGTAGCGCGCCAGGTCGAAACGTACCGTTTCGGCGCGACCGCAGTGTGGGCAGGGTGCGGCGAGATCGAGCGACAGCACGGGTGCTGCGCGCTCCAGAAACTCACTGATGCGCTCGGGCGCCGGTTCGATATCGCCGCTCAGCAGCAGACGGCTCAACAGCGCGTGGCTGTTGTCCGCCGCCTCAAGATCGGCGTAGCGCGGTGCGCGTACTCGACGGCCATCGGCCAGGCGCCAACCGCCGCCGGCCTCCGTATGCGCGGGTTGGTCGGCATCCTGGGCGCGCTGGATCTGCGCCAGATCCAGGTTGAACTCGTAGCCCTGGGCGCAGCCGCTGCAGCGCACCCGGCACTCCGCGTTGTCGCCGTACAGCCGTTGATACAAGGCCGCCAGCAGACGGTCTGTCTGGGCGATGCTGAGCTCCGACAAGGCCAGCGCGCCGCCCTCGCTGCGGGTCGCCAGCCGCGCCAGCAGATCGAGCATGGCCGGTACATCGGTGCCGGCCAGGCTCATTTCGTCGGCCCCGTTCAAGGGGCGCAACGCAACGCGCGCAGCGGCACCACCGTAGGCCGGCAACTCGATCAGGCGCATGGGAGCAGCCTGCGGAGAGGGCGGAAGGCGGGCATGGGCATCAGGTCTCGGCAGGCTCGACCACGGCTTCATCGCGGAAGAAGCCTTCGTTCTGCAGCACGATCGTCTCGAAGGCCACGGCATTCGCGTTGGCATCGAGCTCCGGCACCGCCGTGAATTCGGACACCCAGCAGCGGAACACCTGCCAGCTGCGCACCTTGACGCCCTGCAGGTTGTACAGGTCGATGGTGATGTCCTTGCGGAAGTCCTTCAGCGACACCGCGGCATCGCCGGCGGTGGAGAAGGTCTTGGCCGCCCACTCCTCGAATGCGGGATCGTGGGTGATGCCGCGCTCGATGGTGATCGGCTCGAAGCTCGATACTCCGGGCGAATGTCGCTTGGTCGACAGATCGCCACCATCGCGGTGGCTGACCACCTCGGTGGTGCGCTTCAGGCCGCTGACCTTGCTGACGCCGGCGACCGGCTGGCCATCCCAGACCACGCGGAATTTGAAGTTCTTATAGGGATCGATGCGACTGGTGTTGACGGTGAACTGCGCCATGACGGGCTCCTGTAATCGACAGCTCAGATTTCGGCTTGGGCGGCAATCTGCTTGACGGTGAGCACCACGAACTCGGCCGGCTTCAGCGGCGCAAAGCCGACCACGACATTGACGATGCCGAGATTGATGTCATCGGCTGTGGTGGTGGAGCTGTCGCAGCGCACGAAGTAGGCGTCGCTGGCCTTGGCGCCGGCGAACGCGCCCTTGCGGAACAGTCCGTTCATGAACGAGCCGGCGGCCAGACGGATCTGCGCCCACAGCGGTTCGTCGTTGGGCTCGAACACCGCGAAATGCAGGCCGCGGTAGAGGCTCTCTTCGATGAACAGCATGGTGCGGCGCACCGGGATGTATTTGTCGTCGATGTTGCCGGAGCCGTCGAAGCCGACCAGGGTGCGCGCACCCCAGCTGACCACACCGGCCGGGAACAGGCGGATCGCATTCAGCGCCTTGGGGTTGATGACGCCGTTTTCGGGGTCGGACATGCGCCGGTCAACACCACTGACGCCGCGCAGGGTGGCCTCCAATCCGGCGGGGGCCTTCCAGACGCCGCGGTTGCCATCGGTGCGCGCAATCAGGCCCGCAATCGAGCCCGCGGGGTCGATCAATTGTCCTGCAGGCGTGCCGTTGGCGATCCGCAGACGTGGCCAGTAGGCGGCGGAGTTGCGTGTATCGACACCGATTCTGAGCGCGTCGGCGCCGGCCTCGGCCTGGGTGATGTTGGTCCAGGTACTGCGCGGGTCCACCAGCAGGAAGGCGCGCTTGCGCGCACAGAAGCTGCTGGCCAGGCCCCACAGTTCCTGCCGCTGATCGTCGGTCTGGTTGTGTGCGCGCGGCAGCACCATCAGATTGAACAGATCGACATCGCGATCGATGACATCGAAGAAGGCGGAGTACTCGACCGCACGCGGCAGGTTGCCGTCGGTGCCGCCATGGGCAGCGGTTTGGAACGGGCCCAAGCCGCCCGCGCCGCCGGGCATGCCTACCGTGTAGACAGCCACGTTGCTGGCCTGGGCGGGTGCAAACGCCGTGGTGCCGAAGTTGTAGCCGCCGCCACCGCCGTCCGAACTGGTCAGCGCGGTGCCGAGGCCGGTGTTGTCACCGCCGTAGTTGGGCGAGAGGGCGAGGCGAATGCCGTGTCTGCGCGCGAACCAGAACTTGCGCGGATTGCCCAGCACTTGGGCGGACTCGGAGATTCGCGCGGCGACGGTGTCGAGCGCGCTGCGCACGTTGGCCAACGAGTTGCCCGTTGCGGTCTGGAACAAGGGCTGGGCGGCGACGCCGTCGATCACCACGGGCCCCGCGTACGCCGGGTTGGAGCTGTCGTCGCTCAGGCTGAAGGCAAGCAGGGTATTGCGGAGCTGCCCAGCCAAGGTGCGGAACTCCGCGAACCGGTTGGAGGCGAGGCCCATCCTCGCGACAACCCCGGTGGGAGCAGGGCGCGCATCGCCGAACCCGGAGCCTTCCAGCCCACCCGCCGCAACTCCGAACTGTAGCGCTGCGGCTGCATCAGTCGCAGCCGCTGAGCCGATCTGCACCGGGCCCGCCGCGCTGCTGACCGACAGCAATCGCCCGCCGGCCACGCCGTCGAGAGCAACCGTATTGCCGTTGATCGCGACCGTCACCGTTGCTGCAATGCCCTGATTGCTCAAAGCCGCGTTGATCTCGGAGGTCCAGCGGTTGGCGATGTTCACCACCAGATTGGAGGCAGGGATGTCCGCCATCGTCGACAGGCTGACCGTCACCGGCGGATGGTTGCCCACGGTCACCCGCAGCGATCGTGCGGTCGCCGTGACCAGGGTGTTGAGGAGCGTCTCCACCGAAGCCTCGGCGGCCGGCAGCACCAGCCCCGAGATCGACATACCGGCAACAATCGCGACCGGGGCGACGTTCGAAATCGTGATCAGATTGCTCGCACCGTTGATCACGCCGCTGACAAACGCGCCCGAGCTCGGGTTCATCGACAGCCCGGCGAACTTCTCCACTGACTCGCGCTCACGCGTGCCGTCAGGCCTGAGCCGGCTGCGAAAAGCGGTGAGATTGAAAGTTTCCTCGGGGCTGCTGGTGTCGTAGTCGATTTCGACCCGCAGCCGATTGCCCTCAAGGCCCGGATCGCGTGCCTCGACCCTGAAGGCATTGCCGCCCGCCTGGTTGCGCAGGCTCACCCATGCGTTCAGCGCGCCCTCGGCGATGCGCCCGATCCAGGCCGTGCCGCCGCCGTTGATGAAGAACTGCCGCACCTGGGTTGCCAACTCGCCGCGAGTGGTCACGCCGAACTCGCGCTCGAAGCCAGCGATGTTGAACACCCGCACCGGCACGTTCATCGGGCCGCGCTCGGCCATGCCGACGAACATTGCTACCGAGGTGGCCACACCGGCGATAGCGCGTGCGCCGGAAGACTCTTCCTGGACATACACGCCTGGGTAACTGACCTGGACTGCCATCTGCTTCTCCTCGCACTAAGTGATGGATGCATCTGGATCGCGATCGCTCGGCGTGTCCCGCACGCCGGGCAACTCGTTCAGCAGCGCAGCAGAGCGCTGTTCGAGCGCCTGCTGCAGGGCGCTGAGCAGGGCGCGCGCAGCGACCGGGTTGGTCACGATCCGGGTGTGCAGGTGTTCGTCGTCGTCGTTGTCGGTGAACTGCTCGCCAAACTCGATGATCAGCTCGAAGGCGTTGAAGCCGACCCGGAAGGCGTTCGCGTAGCGGCCGATCATCGGCAGCGGCGAGAGCGACTTCAGCCGGCTGCTTGAGTGCATCGCGAGCGCCCTCCCCGAACGGCAGCGCCGTCCCTTCGTCTGAACACTCAGCAGACAACGTGCCAAGCCCGGCCGTGCGGCCAAGTCTTTGAACGCGCGGGAATTGATCGCGGGCCGAACAGAGGGTCGGAGGTCGACTGTCACCCGTGGCTGTGACAGTCGGTCCCCCGCGCCCGCCGTGCAGGTCGGGCGCGCAGGGACTTTCCGGATGTCACATGCGGGTGTTACAGCCTTGGGACAGCTGTGACGCCGCGCACGCTCAAATCGCAGGCTGCCGACGGGCGCGGGTCGAGTGGCGGGGCGAGCACGATTGACTGCTGGTCGCGGCGAGGCCCGACCAACCCTGGCAAGGGTTCGGGCTCAGTGCGGATCGGTGGCGTCGATGCCGTGTTTGGCCATCTTGCGATACAGGGTCATGCGCGACCACTGCAGCTTTTCGGCGGCGCGCACCTTGTTCCAGCGGGTCTCGCACAGGGTCGAGACGATCCGCTCGCGCTCGCCGGGCTCCTTCGCCCCGTGCCGGGCGAGCATGCACATCAGGTTGGGCGGTAGATCGGCCAATTGCACGGTGCCGCTGGGCGGGTCGACGAACAGCGCCTCGACCACATTGCGCAGCTCCCGAACATTGCCCGGCCAGGTGTAGCGCATCAGGCAGTTCAGGGTTTCATCGGCGAGCCGGCCGATCTGCTGGCCGGTACGTGCCGTCATCTCGCCGATGTAGAACTCCAGCAGGCGCGGGATGTCCTCGCAGCGCGCCTGCAGGCTGGGCAGATGGACTCGCGCCACATTCAGGCGGAAGAACAGGTCGCGGCGGAACTCCGCGGTGCCGGCGAGGCGATCCAGATCGCGGTTGGTGGCGGCGATGACCCGCACATCCAGTGTGCGTGGGCTGCTGCCGCCGATCGGGAACACCTCGCGTGTCTCCAGCACACGCAGCAATTTGGCCTGGGCGGGTGCGGGCAGCTCACCGATCTCATCCAAGAACAACGTGCCCTGATCGGCCAGTGACAGCTTGCCGGGATAGGCGCGATGCGCCCCGGTGAACGCGCCGCGCTCGTAGCCAAACAGCTCGCCCTCGATCAAACCCTCTGGAAAGGCCGAGCAATCGATGCACACGATCGGGCGCTCATGCCGAGCGCTGTGTGCGTGGATGTAGTGGGCGAGGTTTTCCTTGCCGGTGCCGGTGTCGCCGGTGATCAGCACGGTGCTGTCGGTACGCGACACCTTGTCGGCATAGGCGAGGGTCGCCCGCATGCCTGCGCTGTCGCCAATCAGGGGATAACTGCGCGGCTGCTTCTCCATTCCGCGATCCTCACGAGCCTCCCTCACCGGCACCATGCGCGGCACATTCTCTCCGCGCGCCTACCGGCATCCCCCAATGCCAGCGCGCACGATACCGCGGCAAAATTGTCGGTGCCATGACAACGGCAGGTCGATTCGGGATGTTTCCTGCATGCAGAACACCTGCCCGTCGTCGCGAGGTGCTGGAACACCATGCACCGCCTACGACGGCCAGGGTTTCGTCATCAGCGCATGCCTTGGCATTGCAGCCGTCTACCCGCGCCGCGGAATCAGTGATGCGTCAGATCGGCTTGCGCTTGATGCCGCGCCGCTCGAGCCGCTTGAGATTGACGGCAGCCCGCGGCGTGGGCCGGCTGCACCGGAATAGGGATCGTGCGGACTGCAGCGCGCCGCGCCGCCCATTCGACGAACGCCGCAGCTTGCGGAGCGCGCGGCGAGCGCAGCACGCGGTTCGCGCCCCTTGCACCGCCCTGAACGGTGATGCCGGACGCCTGCGGGTCCGTGTTCGCAGGTGGGCTCGGGTCACTGCGCAAACACGACCCGGTTGCTGCGATCAAGTCGACTGGTCGACTCGCGTTGCAGCGGACCCGCTGCTCACCAGAATCGGCGCGCCCGCTCGAACTCCGCCCACGCGCTGGGCAGGGCATTGCGCGCGGCTTCCGTGCGGGCGGCGACATAGCCTTCGACCACGCCGCGGGCGTAGGGCTCGATGTCCTCGAGGGTCGATACGCGCTGGCGGGCGACCGCGGCATCGTTGAACTCGCCCAGCAGCTGCTGCAGCTCGCTCAAGTGGCGCACGTAGCGGCGCAGCGCGCGCTCGCGGAACACGCTGCCCAGCACGTCGCAGGCATAGCGCAGTTTTTTCACCTCGATGCGCAGGCCGTGCAGGCTGTCGATGCAGGCGGGGTCGTGCTCGCTGTGGCAGCGGCGCACGTTGCGCGCGGCTTTGCGCAGGCGCAGCTGGGCGAAATCGGCGAGTGCAGGCGCATCGTCGGCGACGGGTTGCGCCAGCTCGGCAATCAGCATGCCGAGCGCCAGCTTGAGGTCGGTGTAGTCGCGCGAGGCCAGGCACTCGCGCACGCTGACCTGTGCGGCCAGGCGCTGCACGCGCGCGGCCTGGGCCAGTGCTTCCACTGCCTCGGGCGTGCTCATGCCTGAGCACAGGCGCGGCAGGGTTTCGGTGCACAGCACGTCCCAGTCGCGGCAGGCGCCCAGGGCTTGGCCGAGGCTGCGCAGGCGCGGCTTCAGCGCGTCCAGCTCGGCCGCAGCCAGTAGCGGGCGGAACAATCGCAGCAGGGCGCGCAGACGGCGCAGGGCAACCCGGGCCTGATGCAGGAACTCGGGGTCCCGCGCGCTGATCACGCCGGCTTCGTTGGCTTCGAGCTGCTCCAGTGCTGCGGCCAGCAGGGCGGAGCAGGCATGTTGGGCGGGCGCATCCGCGCTCAGTTCCGGCGCGCTGGCCTTGGCGGGCTCGGACTGGATCGGCGCCAGCAGAGCGAAGCCGCGCTGGGCCTTGCTGCGGTTGTCGATGTGCACCGGCTCCAGTGCCAGCAGCTGGCGGGCCAGCGCATAGAGTTCACGCGGGCTGCCGGACTTCAGCTCGATCTCGACTTCGCTGATCGGATCGACCTGGCCATCGGCGCGGATTTCGCCGAGGTCGAAGGCGAGCTCAGCGCTGCCGCCCTCGGCCAGCTGCACGTCGAGCGCGGTGCGGCGGAAGGCGGTGGTGAACAGGGGCTTGAGTTCGCTAGCGCGGAACGGCGCCAGGAGTTTGGCGACGCCATCGAGTGCGCACAGCGCATCGAGGTCGATCACGCCGCCCGGAGCTGCGGTCTCGAACTCGCCACGCGCATGCAGACCGGCTTGGCTGCTGCCGCGGGTCTTCAGCGTTTGCACCCAGCGCCGGCCGAGCTTGCGCAGGCGCAAGGCGATGCCGGCACGGGTCAGGTCCAGTGCGGCGGTGTCGAAGTAGGTGTTGTCGAGTGTCTGGCTGCGCGCTGCGCTGAGCGCGAGGGACTGTAGCGCGGGTGCGCGCAGCAAGCGCTTGAGGCCGGCGGGCGATACGGCGAGCTTGAGTTCGATTTCGACAGTCACGCAAAGGGCAGGGCAGTGAAGGACGTACGAGCATAGCAGTGGGGTTTCGGGGCGGGTGAGCGCGCGTGCTGCGGGGCGTGACTCTGCGACGAGCTGGCGGCGCTCGAACTCTTCCGATGGCTCAAAATCAGGGCCCTGGGGAACAGCAGAGCTCGTACGCTTACTCGTGGCTGGGTTGTGTTTGAGCCGTGTCCATCGAGTAGTTGGCACAATGCGTCGACACCTGCCGCTGGTTCTGACCATGACGCATCCATCCGATCGGCCCATCGATCCCTCCAGCGCGGAAGCGGGTCACGCGCAGGCGCTGCCCGGTCCGTTCGAGGACGAGCATCAGCACGATCATGGCGCGCGCTTCCTGCACGACCCCAAGCGCATCGGTCGGCTGCGGATAGCCTTTCTGCTGACCTGCGTCACGATGGTGGCCGAGGCCTTGGGCGGCGTGGTCTCGGGCTCGCTGGCGCTGATCGCCGATGCCGGCCATATGGCGGTGGATTCGATGGCCCTGCTGTTCGCGTTTCTGGGCGCAACCTATGCGCGTCGTCCGGCCGATGGCCGACGCAGTTTCGGCTACGCGCGGCTTGAGGTGCTGGTGGGGTACACCAATGCGCTGCTGCAGCTGGTGCTGGTGAGCTGGATCGCGTTCGAGGCGGTGCAGCGATTGTTCGCGCCCCAGCCCATCCTGGCCGGGCCGATGCTGGTGATCGCCTGCGTTGGCCTGCTGGTGAACCTGTTCGTGCTGTGGGTGCTCGGCGGCCACGACCACGACGACGTCAATGCCGCGGGTGCGTACCTGCACGTGCTCGGAGATCTGCTCGGCTCGGTCGCGGCGATTACCGCCGCCATGCTGGTCTGGGCCTTCGACTGGCTGTGGGCGGATGCGGCGGTGTCGCTGCTGGTGGGCGCGCTGCTGCTGCGTGCTTCGATCCGCCTGCTGCGCCACGCGGCGCATATCCTGCTGGAGGGCGTGCCCGAGGGCGTCGAACTGGAGCGCATCCCTGCGGCGGTGGAAGCCCGCGTGCCGGCCGTGCACGATGTTCACCATGTGCATGTGTGGCAGCTCACGGGCGGCAGCCGGGTTGCGACCCTGCATGCGGTACTGGTGCCGGGGCATCAGCCTGACCCGGCGATCCGGGCGGTGCGTGAGGCCCTGCACGAAGCATTCGCCATCGATCACGTGACCGTGCAGCTGGACGGCGTGGTGTGCGCGCAGCCCGAGTGCGCGGTCAGCGCAGCGCAGACGGGCCATCCAGTGCACGGGCATACGCACGCGCCGACGTCTGCTCAGACGCATCGACCCGCACACCATCATGACCATGACCATCATCACTGAAGCGCCCGCTCCGACGGCTCCGCGCATGGCCACGCCGCAGGCTGCGGCGACCCGCATCAGCACTGACCCGGCGTGGTCGCGCCAGCGTTTGGCTCGTGCGCTCGGCCGCGGCATGCGCTATGCATATCGCCGCGCATGTCCGCCACTGCCGACCCCGTGACCGAACCGACTGCGCCGCGCCCGACCGCGCCCGCGCACAGCCGCTGGCTGTGGTGGCTTGCAGCGTGGGCGGCATTTGTACTGGGCCTGATCGGCGTGCTGTTGCCTGGGCTGCCGACCGTGCCCTTCATGCTGCTGGCCGCGTTCTGCGCCGCGCGCGGTTCGCCGCGGTTACGCGTCTGGCTGGAGCGGCACGCACAGTTCGGGCCGATCATCGGCGACTGGGAGCGTGAAGGCGCCGTCAGCCGCCGCGCCAAGCGCATGGCCAGCCTGATGATGGCCCTGTGTTCGCTGGTGCTGGCGCTGGTCGCGACCTGGATCGGCTGGCTGCTGGCGACCGTGTGCATGGCGGCCGTGGCGATCTGGCTGTGGCGGCGGCCGGAGCCCGCCAGCGTGGGCTGAAGCACAGACCGCGCAGCTCGAAGCTGCGATGTTGCGTTGCGTCAAACGGTGGTCATCGACTGCGAGGCAGACTGCGGATCGACCGAATCGCTGGTCGTGTTTCACGGGCGGCGCGCGGTTTCAACCCTCAACCCCTGCGAGCGGGGACTTGCCGAGTGGCGGTTCTTCTCTCCACAACCCCTCTCCCACCCGGGCAAAGGGGCATGAAGCCGCGCCCCTGCGCGGTGTGCCAACGGATCGGATATGAGTCGCGAAGCTCTCGATGCACTGTTCAAACCCGCCTCGATCGCCGTGATCGGCGCCAGCACCAAGTCGCAGAGCCTGGGCCGGGTGATCGCCCGCAATTTGCGCACCGGCGGGTTTAGTGGGCCGCTGGACGTGGTGAGTCCGAAGTACCCGCGCATCGACGGCATCCGCACCGCGCGCAGTATCGCCGAGCTGGATCCGGTGCCTGAGCTGGTGGTGGTGACGGTACCTCCGGCGCTGGTTCCACGGGTGCTGGACGAGGCCGGCAGCGCCGGGGTGAAGGCGGCTGTGGTGATTACCGCGGGCCTGGGGCAGGGCGAAGGTTCGTTGCGCGAGCAGGCCTCGAAGATTGCCCGCCAGCACGGTCTGCGCCTGGTCGGCCCGAACTGCCTCGGCATCCTCAGCCCGCTGGCGGGCATCAATGCCAGCTTCGCCGCCGCCCCGGCGCTGCCCGGCGATCTCGCCCTGCTGGCGCAATCCGGCGCCGTCGTCACCACCGTGGTCGAGTGGGCAAACCAGCGCGGTATCGGGTTCTCCGGCATCGTCTCTCTCGGCGACATGGCCGATGTCGATGTCGGCGAACTTCTGGACTACTTCGCCACCGATTCGGCCACTCGCGCGATCCTCATCTACATGGAGTCGGTGCGCGATGTGCGCCGCTTCATGTCGGCCGCACGCGCCGCCGCGCGGGCCAAACCGGTGATCGTGGTCAAGGCCGGGCGGCATGCCGCCGGTGCCCGTGCGGCGGCTTCGCACACCGGCGCGCTGGCGGGTAGCGATGCAGTGTTCGACGCCGCGCTGCGCCGGGCCGGCGTGCTGCGCGTCTACGACATGGAGGAACTCTTCGCCGCCGCCAACACGCTGTCGAGCTTGAAGCCCACGGCCGGTAAGAGGCTGGCGATTCTCACCAACGGCGGCGGTGTCGGCATCCTTGCAGTGGATCGTCTGGTCGACCTCGATGGAGAGGCGGCTGAACTTTCGGCGCAGACACGCGAGCGGCTGGATGCGGTGCTGCCGGACACCTGGTCGCACAGCAATCCGGTCGATATCGTCGGCGATGCCGGCGTGCAGCGCTACACCGATGCGCTCGATGTGCTGCTGGAAGCGCCTGAGGTCGACGCTGTGTTCGTCGTGCATGTTCCGACCGCGCTGGCGGCACCGGTTGAGGTCGCCGAAGGCCTCGCGCGTCACGTGCGTGCGCGGCGCGAGCGCGAGGGCAACTACGCGGCCGGAAAACCCATCCTGGCCTGCTGGCTGGCGCAGGAGCAGGCGGCCCGCAATCACCTTCAGGCGGCCGGCATTCCGACCTACCGCACCCTGACCGGCGCCGTCCGCGGCTTTGTGCATCTCACCCAGTACACCGAGGCGCAGCAACAGCTGCTCGCCACACCGCCCTCGCTGCCGGCTGATTTCAGCCCGGACGCCGAGCGCGCACGCCGCGCGCTGCAGATGGCCGAGGGCAGTGGGCGGCGCTGGCTGCCGGCGGCGGCCGTGCACGATCTGCTGGCCGCCTACGGCATTCCCAGCCTGCCGATGGTGATCGTGCCCGATGCCGACGCGGCCGCCGCCGCCGCGCAGCCGTGGATTGATGCCGGCCAGCGTGCGGTGCTCAAGATCGTCTCGGCGGACATCGCGCACAAGTCCGATGTGGGTGGCGTGGCGCTGAATCTGGACACGGTTGAGGCGGTGCGCCGCGCCGCCATCGGCATGTTCGATCGAGTGCGCGAGGCCCTGCCGGAAGCACGTATCGAAGGTCTGCTGGTGCAGCCGATGGTCGAGCGCGCGCACGCCCGTGAACTGATCGCCGGCATTGCGGACGACCCGCTGTTCGGCCCGGTGATCCTGTTCGGTGCCGGCGGCGTGGCGGTCGAGATCGAGAAAGACACCGCTCTTGCCTTGCCGCCGCTGCACCTGAATCTGGCGGATGAGCTGATCGGCCGCACCCGCGTGGAGCGGCGGCTGGCGGCGTATCGCAACTTGCCGGCCGCCGACCGCGGCGCGGTCGCGCTGACCCTGGTCAAGCTGTCGCAGCTGGCCTCTGATCTGCCGGAAGTGCGCGAACTCGACATCAACCCGCTGCTGGTCGATGAGCACGGTGTGATCGCCCTGGATGCGCGTGTGCTGGTGGAAGAGTTCGACCCGGCCAGCTGCCCACGCGTGCCGTTCGGCAATCCGCGCTTCGCCATCGCGGCCTACCCGAAAGAAATGGAAGGCGACCTGCCCACCGCCAACGGCCGCCACTTCAATGTGCGGCCGGTGCGGCCCGATGACGAGGCGCGGCTGCGCCGATTCTTCGCCGCGGTCACGGCCGATGATCTGCGCCAGCGCTATTTCTCGCCGATGAAATCCGTCAGCCCGGCCTTCATCGCCCGCCTGACCCAGATCGACTACGCGCGGGTGATCGTGCTGCTGGCGGTGGATGTCGGCGACGAAGTGGTCGGCATCGCCCAGGTCCATGCCGACCCGGAGCTGGAAGAGGGCGAGTACGCGATCCTGCTGCGTTCGGATCTGAAAGGCCAAGGCCTCGGCTGGGCGCTGATGCAGCGCCTGATCGAGGTGTCCAAGCGGATCGGCCTGAAGCAGATGACCGGCCAGGTACTGCGCGACAACACCAGCATGCTGGCGATGTGCCGGCAGCTGGGGTTTGCGATCCGGCCGGATCCCGAAGACGCCGGCATCGCCCTGGTCGAACTGCCGGTGAACTGACAGCGCGCCTCAACTGCCGCGGCGACCCACCTCGCAACCGCGGCAGCTGCCGCAGGCGCTCGCGGCGGATGTCGCGGGCGTGGCGCAGGCCTTCGCCGCTCCGCGTCGGCCAATCCATCCGCGCAGCAGCCAGGCAGCGCTGGCCAGTACGGCCAGCGCGATCACCGCCCACTGCAAAACCAGGCTGGGATCGAGGCCGGTGTTCATCAGCCCAATCCCGCCAGGACGGCGCCCTGGTAGGTCAGCAGCGCGGCGAAATAGGCCAGCGCGAACAGATAACCGGTGGCGAATCCGGTCAGCTTCCATGAGCCGGTTTCGCGCTTGATCGTGGCCAGGGTCGACAGGCACATCGGTGCATAGATGTACCAGACCAGCAGGGACAAAGCGGTCGCCAGCGACCAACCATCGCTGATCAGCGGCGCCAGTGCCTCGGCCGCAGCTTCGTCATCGACCGCCGACAGAGCATACACGGTCGCCAGCGAGGCGACCGCGACCTCGCGCGCCGCCAGGCCTGGAATCAGCGCGATGCAGATCTGCCAGTTGAAACCGAGCGGTGCGAACACCAGGGTCATCGCGTGGCCGATGCGTCCGGCCAAGCTGTATTCGATCGCCAGCCCGGTGGCGCCTTCCGGCGGCCCCGGAAACGACAGCAGAAACCACAGCAGCACCGTCATCGCCAGGATGATGCCGCCGACGCGTTTCAGGAAGATCATGCCGCGCTCCCACAGGCCGATCAGCAGATCGCGCGGATGCGGCAGCCGGTAGCTGGGCAGTTCCAGCAGCAGCGGATGTTCGCCGCCATCACGTTTGAAGCGCTTCATCAGCCACGACACCGCCAGCGCACTGACGATACCCGCCATGTACAGGCAGAACAGCACCAGCCCCTGCAGATTGAACATGCCGGCCACCTTCTGCTGCGGAATGAAGGCACCGATCAGCAGGGTGTAGACGGGCAAGCGCGCCGAGCAGGTCATCAGCGGCGCCACCAGAATCGTTGCCAGCCGGTCGCGCGGGTCGGCGATGCTGCGGGTGGCCATGATGCCGGGGATGGCGCAGGCGAAACTCGACAGCAGCGGGATGAAACTGCGGCCCGACAGGCCCGCCGCTGACATCAGCCGATCGAGCAGAAAGGCCGCGCGCGGCAGGTAGCCGGATTCCTCCAGTGCCAGTATGAAGGCGAACAGGATCAGGATCTGCGGCAGGAAGATCACCACGCCGCCCAAGCCGGCGATGATGCCGTCGACCAGCAGGCTGGCCAGAGGGCCTTCCGGCAAGGCCGCGGCGGTGGTCTCGCCCAGCCAGCCGGCGCCTGCGTCGACCAAATCCATCAGTGGCGCGGCCCAGGCGAACACCGCCTGGAAGATCAGGAACATCACCACGACCAGGGTCGCCAGGCCGAACACCGGATGCAGCAGCCAGCGGTCCAGCACGTCGTCGATGTGGGCCGTGCGCGTGGGCATCTGCACGGCGCTCGCCAGCAGGGCGCGGACGCGTGCATGGGGCTCCTGCTCATCGACTTCCGATGCGGGGGCGGCGGGCGTCACGCCGTCCAGCAAACCTAGAAGGCCGGCCACGCCGTCGCGACGCACGGCCACCGTTTCAACCACCGGCACGCCGAGCTCGGCCGACAGCTTGGCGATGTCGATCTGGATGCCGCGACGACGCGCCGAGTCCATCAGATTGAGCGCGATGACGGTCGGCCGCCGCAGCGCCAGCACCTCGAACGCGAAGCGCAGATGCAGGCGCAGATTGGTCGCATCCAGCACGCAGATCAGCAGGTCCGGCGCCGGCACATCGCTGCGCTGGCCCAGCACAACCTCACGCGTGATGGCCTCGTCCAGGCTGGCCGCATTCAGGCTGTAGGCGCCGGGCAGGTCGAGCACCTGCACGCTGCGTCCGGCCGGCGTGGTGAAGCGGCCCTGCTTGCGCTCGACGGTCACGCCGGCGTAGTTCGCGACCTTCTGGCGGCTGCCGGTCAGGCGGTTGAACAGGGCGGTCTTGCCGCAGTTCGGGTTGCCGACCAGGGCGATGTTCAGCTCGCCGCTCATGCCTGCGTCGCCAATGGCTGCACCTGCACGCGAGCGGCCTCAGCGCGACGCAGGGCGAAGCGGGTGTAACCGATCTGCACCAGCAGCGGCTCGGCGCCGAACGGGCCGGTGGTGATCAACCTCACCGGCTCGCCAGCGACGAAGCCCAGCTCGCGCAGGCGGCGGCTGATCGGGTCGGGCAGGGCCTGGCCGCGCAGTTGGGCAGGTTCTTCGACGGCGAGCACTTCGGCGGTGTGGCCGGGGGGCAGCTGATCCAGGCGCATGGCGGCATTCAAGTGAGAATGGTTCGCATTGTAAGCCTGATGCGGCGGCTGTGGTGATCGTCCGCAGGGCCGACCTCCACGCATACGTCGCCGCCCGACCCGCTGACCCGGACCGCCATCGCCATGAGCACCGCCGCGCGTATCGACCGCAATGCCGAGACCGTCGAGTACTTCTTCGACGAGGGCTGCCACATCACCGAGTGGCTGAACCGCGACGATGACCCCGCGCTGTCGATCGCGCGCGCCCGCGTCGAGCCCGGCGGCACCACGCGCTGGCATCGGCTGGCCGGAATCACCGAGCGTTATCTGATTCTGTCCGGGCGCGGCCGCGTGGAAATCGAAGGCCTGGCGGCGACCGAGATCGACAGCGGCGCGGTGGTGACCATCCCGCCCGGTGCGGCCCAGCGCATCACCTGCCTGGGCGATGCCGACCTGGTATTCCTGGCCCTGTGCACGCCGCGCTTCGAGCTTGCTGCCTACACCGATGTCGAGCACGAACTCGGCTGAGGCACCCGCCATCGCGCTGGGCGATACTGGCCCGCCCGATTTGCCGATTCGGTTCCAGCCATGAACGAAACTCCGCCCTCCGCTGTCGCTGATGCCGCCGTTCCCGATCGGCTGGTGGTGGCGATCTCCTCGCGCGCCCTGTTCGATCTGGAGGACAGCCACCAGCTGTTCGAGCGCGAGGGCCTGGCGGTCTACGCCGACTTCCAGCGCGCGCGCGAGGACGAGCCACTGGAGCCCGGCATCGCGTTCCCGCTTGTGCGCAAGCTGCTGGCGCTGAACGCGCGCGCCCAGCCCGGCTTGCCCAGCGTCGAGGTGATCCTGCTGTCGCGCAACTCCGCCGACACCGGTCTGCGCATCTTCAATTCAATCGAGCGCTACGGCCTGGAAATCGTGCGCGCCGCGTTCACCAATGGCGCGCCGACTTTCCCCTACATCAAGCCCTTCGGCGCCCAGCTGTTTCTGTCGGCGCACGCCGAAGACGTCGCGCGCGCGCTGGATGCAGGCATCGCGGCAGCGACGATTCTGCCGAGCAAGGCGGCCACGCGCGATTCCGACCAGCTGCGCATCGCCTTCGATGGCGATGCGGTGATCTTCGGCGACGAAAGCGAGCGCATCAGCACTGAGCAGGGCATCGAGGCCTTCGCCCGCAACGAGCGCGAGCAGGCCCAGCTGCCCTTGTCTGGCGGTCCATTCCGCGGCGTGCTGGCCGCCATCCACGCGATCCAGCGCGCGTTTCCGATGGAGCAATCACCGATCCGCACGGCCTTGGTCACCGCTCGCTCGGCGCCCGCGCACAAGCGAGTGATCCTGACCCTGCGCCACTGGGGCGTGCGTCTGGACGAAGCCCTGTTCCTCGGCGGCCGCGACAAAGGCCCGTTCCTGGAAGCCTTCGGCGCCGACATCTTCTTCGACGACAGCCACAAAAACGTCGAATCCGCGCGCCAGCATGTGGCCACGGGGCATGTGCCGCATGGGGTGTTGGGGCGGTCGGGGTAGGTGTCGGGCCCCTGAAGATCACGCACCTGGTCGGTGCGCTGCATTCAGATCTTCAGCTGGGCCGGAATCCGCAGGCTTCGCCCGACTTCAAGCGTCCGGCAGCGGATTCCCGGAACAACGCCTGCCGGCGGCAAGCGACCGGCGAGTCAGGCCTCCCGTGCGAAAGCCAAGGCCAAGTTGACCGCCATGCCCAAGCGCTGCACACGTAGCGAAGCAACCTCGGGCATGTCTGGCAGGGTTTCAGTTCGCCTCGAAACCGTCCTGAAAGATCCGAGCAGTTCTTCCGAACACTACGTAGCTGCTGCCGGAGTAGCTGCCATTCGAACTGGCGAAAGGCGCACCAATGATCAGGTCGTCGAGGCCATCGCCATTGAGATCGCCCGCGGCGGAGACGGCTCGGCCACTGTAGTCGCCTGCCGCGATGCCGTCGAGGCGGAAGCCGTTGCTGCCGTTGAGCGTTGAGAGATTGATGGTCGAAGCAAAGCCCTCGTTGCGCCCGAACACCAGATAGCTGCTACCGGAGCCGTTGCCGTTCGGACCAGCGTCGGACGCACCGATGATGATGTCGTCGAGACCATCGCCATTGACATCGCCCGCAGCGGAGACGGCTTGGCCGCTCAAGTCGACGGCCGCAACGCCATCGAGGCGGAAGCCGTTGCTGCCGTCGAGTGTGGAGAGACCGATGACCGCAGAAATGCCGGTGCTGCGGCCGAACACCACGTAGCTGCTGCCGGAGAAAATGCCAGTCGGATCGGCGCGAAACGCACCGACGATCAGGTCGTCAATGCCATCGCCATTGACATCGCCCGCGGCGGAGACGGCTGGACCGCTACGGCTTCCCGCCACGCCATCAAGGCGGAAGCCGTTGCTTCCGTCGAGGGTGGAGAGATTGATGCCCGCAGCAAAGCCCGTGCTGCGGCCGAACACCACGTAGCTGCTGCCGGAGTAGCTGCCATTCGGATCGGCGCTGTGCGCACCGATGATAAGGTCGTCGAGGCCATCGCCATTGACATCGCCCGCAGCGGAGACGTCGGAGCCACTACGGTCGAATGCCGCAACCCCATCGAGGCGAAAGCCGTTGCTGCCATCGAGTGCCGACAGCGGCTGCACCGCGGCGAACTGCGCGGCGGCTGGCAGGGACATCAATGCCAGGCTGATCGCCAGGCAGAGTCGCTGGGTGCGGTGCAGTTCAGGCGTGGGCATTGTTAGGAAGCTCCATTGAGTACTTATTGCTGAAACGCGGATGTGTGCTGTCCTGCTCTCAGTTCGCGTACAGAGAAGTCAAACGCCCTAGGCAGGTCGTGCGTCTAGAAAGCGGGCATCGTACCCGAGAGCGACGACGTCTAGGCACGGTTACGCTGTGGACCCTCGCGCAGTGCGCCTGGGAGCGATCTGGAGTTGCCTGCAGGGTGCGCGCGCGCTGAGACTTCAGCGGATGTCTTGCCGACGCTTCTCGTCCATGCCCTTCCGCCGGGCCGACGTCGTCGGGCAGCGCTTGTCCAATCGGCGCCTCGCGCAAACACGCATCCAGCGTCGAAGGTGGTAACTTCCGCTCCCCGCACGCTCCTCGACATCTCGCGCCGGCGGCGCTCGCTGCCGAGTCTTTCCCAGGCTGAAGCTCCCCGCATGACCGCTGCCAGTTCCGCCACCGAGTTTCACGCCTCGCGTCTGTTCGTCAGCTGGCTGGCCGAGCAGGGGGCGAGTCTGGCATTCACCACCTATCAGGCCGGCAAGCTGTTCTTTGTCGGGCTCAATTCCAGGGGCGAGCTGGCGATCTTCAATCGTTCGCTGGCCCGAGTGATGGGGCTTGCGGTGCATGAGCAACGCCTTTGGGTGGCGTCGCTGTGGCAGCTGTGGCGATTCGAGAACGCGCTCCAGCCGGGTCAGAGCCACGGCGAGAACGATCGCTGGTACGTGCCGCAGCTGGCCTATACGACCGGCGATATCGATGTGCATGACGTGGCGGTGGACGGCCGCGGCGAGCCGGTGTTCGTCAGTACGCTGTTCTCCTGCCTGGCCCGACCCGATCCGCAGTACAGCCTGCGGCCGATCTGGAAGCCGCCTTTCGTGTCGCGCATCGCGGCCGAGGACCGCTGTCACCTGAACGGTCTGGCGATGCGTGATGGCGAGCCGGCCTTTGTCACCTGTGTCGGCCGCAGCGATGCCAACGAGGGCTGGCGTGAGCATCGACGCGAAGGCGGGCTGGTGATCGATGTGGCCAGCAACGAGATCGTCGCGACGGCTTTGTCGATGCCGCATTCGCCGCGCTGGTATCGGGGGCGCCTGTGGTTGCTCAATGCCGGCAGCGGCGAGTTCGGTCATCTGGATCTGGCCAGCGGCCGCTTCGAGCCGGTCGCGTTCTGTCCGGGCTTTCTGCGCGGATTGAGCTTCAGCGGCGACTACGCGGTGGTCGGCATTTCGCAGCAGCGCGAGAACCGCAGCTTCACCGACCTGCTGCTTGACCAGCGGCTGGCCGAACGCGGCGTGAAGGCGCGCTGCGCGATCCAGATCATCGATTTGCGCCGTGGCGACGTTGTGCATGAGTTGCGCATCGAAGGCGCCATCGTCGAGCTGTTCGACACCGCGGTGCTGCCCGGCTGCCGCAATCCCGGCGCGGTCGGCTTCCTCTCGGACGAGATCCGCAAGACGCTGGTGTTGCCGCCGGATGTCGCATAGCGCTCACGCGGCCCACGCGCTGCTGCAGCGCGGCGATCTGGGCGGTGCAGCGGCCGCTCCAGGCACGGCCGATGGAGGCAGCAGACGATATCTCCGCAGTGGCTGGTTTTGAGTCCGCCGTCCGTCGAGCCGGCCGCTCTAAAGAGTTGCGGGCGCAATGCGGTGGACTGCGCGCGGGAGAAACCGGGTCTGTGTTTGAACCACGCCAATGCGCTGCGGACCATCGTGCAGTTGGATCAGGGCCGATCCGGCGCTGCCTGCAGGTCGAGCGTGCGATGCGATTTCAGCGGATGTCCTGCCGGCGCTTCTCGTCCATCCACTTGTCGGCCTTGGCCGGCGCGTAGTCGCGCATCCATGCGAACAGGGCGTCGATGTCGTCGCCGTGCCAGAGGTCGCGGCGCTGGTCGGGATGCAGGAAGCGGGTTTCGACCATGCGGTCGATCATCTGCATCAGCGGCGCGTAGAAATCGGCCACATCCAGGAAAGCGCAGGGGCGGTCGCCGAGGCCGAGCTGGCGCCAGGTCAGCATTTCGAACATCTCATCGAGCGTGCCAAAGCCGCCGGGCAGGGCGATGAAGCCCTGGGCGAGATCGAACATCCGCGCTTTGCGCTCGTGCATCGAGCTGACCACTTCCAAGCGGGTGAGGCCCTTGTGCGCGACTTCAAACTTGACGAGGTGCTCGGGGATCACGCCGATGACTTCGCCGCCGGCTTCGAGCACGGCATCGGCGACGATTCCCATCAGGCCGACATTACCGCCGCCGTAAACCAGGCCCATGCCCTCGGCCGCGATGCGCTTGCCGAGCGCGACGGCGGTTTCTCCGTAGCGGGGATCGTTGCCGGCGTTGGAGCCGCAGTAGACGCAGAGGTACTTCATTGGGACTCGCGAGTGGGGATTCGAAGCGGGGCTGGGCCAAGGTTTCCGGGCATCGCTTGGATGCGGGATTGGTGAGCGCTTGGGCGAGGATGGATGGCTGCGCTTCGGCCGGACCCTCTCCCCAACCCCTCTCCCACGGGGAGAGGGGCTCTACAGACTTGGGGCTTGCGGCTGCGACTTGGGTTCGCGCAGCATTGATCCCGAATCCCGAATCCCGAATCCCGAATCCCGAATCCCGAATCCCGAATCCCGAATCCCGAATCCCGAATCCCAAGCGAACCCTAGTTCGCTTTATGAATCGCCCGCTTGTCGACCGCCAGCGCGGCTTCGTGCACGGCTTCGGACAGTGTGGGGTGGGCGTGGCAGATGCGGGCGAGGTCTTCGGCCGAGCCCTTGAATTCCATCGCCACCACGCCTTCGTGCACCAGCTCGCTGACGTTGGCGCCGCACAGGTGCATGCCGAGGATGCGGTCGGTTTCGGCATGGGCGATCACCTTGACCATGCCGGCGGTTTCGTTCATCGCCACGGCGCGGCCGATGGCGGCAAAGGGGAAGGTGCCGACCTTGTAGGGAATACCTGCGTCCTTCAGCTCTTTCTCGTTCTGGCCGACCCAGGCGATTTCCGGCTCGGTGTAGATCACCCAGGGCACGGTGTTGAAATCGACGTGGCCGGGCAGGCCGGCGATCATCTCGGCGACGGCGATGCCTTCCTCGCTGGCCTTGTGCGCCAGCATCGGACCGCGCACGCAGTCACCGATCGCCCAGACGCCGTCGACGCCGGTGTGGCAGTGCCCATCGACTTCCACCATCCCGCGTTCGGTCAACTTGACCCCACAGCCTTCGGCCAGCAAGCCGGCCGTGGCGGCGCGGCGGCCGACCGCCACCAGCAGCTTGTCGACCACCAGCTGCTGGTCGGCCTTGCCGTCGTTGTAGGTCAGGTGAACTTCGTCGCCCTTGATCTCGGCCTTGGAGACCTTGCAGCCGGTCTTGATGTCGAGGCCCTGCTTCTTGAACTCGCGCAGGGCGATCTTGCTGATGTCGGCATCGACCGCGGCCAGGAAGTCGGGCAGGGCTTCGAGGATGGTGACCTCGGCGCCCAGACGCTTCCAGACGCTGCCCATTTCCAGGCCGATCACGCCTGCACCGATCACACCGAGGCGCTTGGGCGTGGCGTCGAAATCCAGGGCGCCGATGTTGTCGACGATGTGCTTGCCGTCGAACTTGGCGAAGGGCAGCTCGATCGAGATCGACCCGGCGGCCAGAATGATGTTTGTCGCCTTGAGTTCGATCTCGGTGCCGTCGTGCGCCTTGACCTTCACCACGTTGCCGGCATGCAGGGTGCCGAAGCCGTGGAAGGCGGTGACCTTGTTGGCCTTGAACAGGCTGGCGACGCCGCCGTTGAACTGTTTGACGATCTTGTCCTTGCGGGCAACCATCGTGCCGACATTGATCGCCGCGTTGTCCGCGGTGATGCCGTGGTCGGCGAACATGTGGGTCAGGTTGTGGAACTGGCGCGAGGAATCCAGCATCGCCTTCGACGGGATGCAGCCCACGTTCAAGCAGGTGCCGCCCAGGGCGAGCTTGCCGTCGGCCTTGCCCTTGAAGGCATCGATGCAGGCGACCTTCATGCCCAGCTGCGCGGCGCGGATCGCGGCCACATAGCCACCGGGGCCACCGCCGATGACGACGACGTCGAACGTTTCGCTCATGATTCTGTTGCTCCCTTTGGAAATTACGGACCCGTCGACTCAGTCCTGCGCCGGCATGCTGCCAGCAAGCCGATCCAACCACTCCGCGTTTGCAGCGATCAACTGTTCGGCTTTGCTCAGCGCTTGATTGCAGGCGTCCTCGCTGGGAGAGGAATCCCTGCCGTCTGGCGGGGACTCCGAGATCCCGTGCGATTCCGCGAGGCGGTGCATCGCAGCCACGCCAGGCGCGGCCTGCATCTGTTCGATCCTCGCCTCAAAGGCTGGGTACTCGTGCATGCAGTAGCCGATGTCGACGGTGTTCAATGCGTTGGACTTCTTCACCAACTCGCGCACGCGTTCCAAGTCGGCGTCGGTAATGCCGGACGCGGTGACGCTCGTGGTCAACGCCATTAGCAGCGCAGTCG
This sequence comes from Aquimonas sp., assembly GCF_044377145.1. Taxonomy (NCBI): domain Bacteria; kingdom Pseudomonadati; phylum Pseudomonadota; class Gammaproteobacteria; order Lysobacterales; family Lysobacteraceae; genus Aquimonas; species Aquimonas sp. The sequence continues at coordinate 52,251 of NZ_JBILJQ010000008.1, read as the reverse complement.
ACAGAACTCGCATGCTCAAAGCCCCAGCAGCATGCGATGCGGATTCTCCAGCTGGTTCTTGATGTCGACCAGGAACAGCACCGCGTCCTTGCCGTCGATGATGCGGTGGTCATACGAAAGCGCGATGTACATCATCGGTGCGATGACGACCTGGCCGTTCTCGGCGATCGGGCGCTCCTTGATGGCGTGCATGCCGAGGATGGCCGACTGCGGCGGGTTGACGATCGGCGTCGACATCAGCGAGCCGAAGGTGCCGCCATTGGTGATGGTGAAGGTACCGCCCTGCAGGTCTTCGAGGCCGAGTTTGCCGTCGCGCGCTTTCTTCGCGTAGTTGGCGATGCCGGATTCGATGTCGGCGAAGCTCATCGACTCGACGTTGCGCAGCACCGGCGTCACCAGTCCCTTGTCGGTCGAGACCGCCACCGAGATGTCGGCGAAGCCGTGATAGATGATGTCGCTGCCGTCGACCGAGGCATTGATGATCGGGTAGCGCTGCAGCGCGTTGGCGGCCGCCTTGGCGAAGAAGCTCATGAAGCCGAGCTTGATGCCGTGGGTCTTTTCGAAGCTCTCGCCCATGGCCTTGCGCATCTGCATCACGGCGCCGAGATTGACTTCGTTGAACGAGGTCAGCATCGCGATCGAGTTCTTCGACTGCATCAGCCTTTCGGCGATGCGGGTGCGGATGCGGGTCATCGCTACGCGCTGCTCGGGGCGGGCGCCGCTGGCGGCCTGTACGCCGGCCTTGTTCAGATGGTTGACCAGGTCTTCTTTGGTGACCCGTCCGCCGCGACCGGTGGCCTCGACCGTCTTCGGATCGATGCCTTCCTGGGTGGCAACGCGACGGCCGGCCGGCGACAGATCCGAGGTGTCGGCCTTGGCTGCGGCAGGCGCTGCAGCGGCAGCGGCAGCGGCCTTGGGCGCCTCGGCCTTGGCTTCAGCCTTCGGCGCTTCAGCGGCCGACTCGGCCACCGCGCCGGCTTCGATGATTGCGATCACCTGCTGGCTGGTGACGGTGTCACCGGCCTGGAACTTGATTTCCTTCAGCACGCCGTCAACCGTGGAAGGCACTTCCAGCACCACCTTGTCGGTTTCCAGATCGACCAGATTCTCGTCACGCTTGACCGCATCACCGGCCTTCTTGTGCCAGGTGGCGATGACGGCGTCGGACACGGATTCCGGCAGAACCGGGACTTTGACTTCGATGCTCATGGCGAATCCTTGAGTCTGTGCTGTATGGGGCGTCAGGCGGAAAAGTGTGCAGCAGCTGCAGCTTATTCGGGCAGGTGGTCGTCGCTGCTGAGCTTCGACACCAGCGCGTCCTCGACCAGCTTCGCCTGTTCCTTGGCGTGGGTGGCGTAGTGGCCGCAGGCCGGTGCCGCCGAGCGCGAACGGCCGGCGTAGCTCAGGCTCTGGTCGGCCTGCAGGCAGAAGCGCAGGTGGTGCTGGATCTGATACCAGGCGCCCTGGTTCTGCGGCTCCTCCTGACACCAGATCACTTCCTTGGCGTGCGCGAAGCGCTTGAGTTCGCTGATCAGCAGCTCGCGCGGGAACGGATACAGCTGCTCGATGCGGACGATGGCGACATCTTTCAGCCCGCGCTTTTCGTGTTCTTCCAGCAGGTCGTAATAGACCTTGCCCGAGCTCAGCACCACGCGGGTCGCCTTCTTGGCGTCTTTCACCAGCGCATCGGGGATCAGATTCTGGAAGCCGCCGGAGGCGAGCTCTTCCAGGGTCGATACCGACAGCTTGTGGCGCAGCATCGACTTCGGCGTCATCACCACCAGCGGCTTGCGCGCGCGGCGCTTCATCTGCCGGCGGATCATGTGGAACATCTGCGCCGGCGTGGTCGGCGTGCAAACCTGGATATTGTTCAGCGCGCACATTTGCAGGAAGCGTTCCAGCCGGGCCGAGCTGTGCTCCGGGCCCTGGCCTTCGTAGCCGTGCGGCAGGAACAGCGCCAGCCCGCACAGGCGGCCCCACTTAGCTTCGCCCGAGCTGATGAACTGGTCGATGACGACCTGGGCACCGTTGGCGAAATCGCCGAACTGGCCTTCCCAGATGGTCAGGGTGGTCGGGTCCGCGGTGGCGAAGCCGTATTCGAAGGCCATCACCGCCTCTTCGCTCAGCAGCGAGTCGATGATGGTGACGTGGGCCGGGTTCTTCACCAGCTGGCGCAGCGGTAGCACGGTCTCACCGGTGACCTGGTCGTGCAGGGCCGCATGGCGATGGAAGAAGGTGCCGCGGTTGGCATCCTGGCCGACCAGACGCAGCTTGTAGCCTTCGTCGAGCAGGGTGGCGTAGGCGAGGTTCTCGGCAAAGCCCCAGTCCATCGCCAGTTCGCCGGCGACCATCTTGATCCGGTCTTCGTAGATCTTGCCGACGCGCGGGTGCAGCTTCAGGCCGGGCTGCAGGGTGTTGATCTGCTTGGCGAGGGTGTCGAGCGTCTTGCGCAGCACGCCGGTTTCGGCCGGGTCGGACAGCTCGCCATTGATGTACGGGGTCCAGTCGGTGGCGTACTTGTCCTCCACGCCCGCCGCCAGCTCAACCGCATTGCCGTTCTTGTCGAGCAGGTCGCGGTAGGCGTCGATCAGGCCCTTGGCCTCGTCGGCGCTGACCACGCTGTCGCTGAGCAGGGCATCGGCGTACAGCTCGCGGGTCGACTTGCGGCTGCGGATGTTCTGGTACATCAGCGGCTGGGTTGCGGCCGGCTCGTCGGCTTCGTTATGGCCGTGGCGGCGGTAGCAGATGATGTCGATCACGACATCCTTGTTGAAGCGCTGGCGGAAATCGAAGGCCAGCTGGGCGCAGAACACCACGGCGTCGGGATCGTCGCCATTCACGTGCAGGATCGGCGCGCCCACCATCTTGGCGACGTCGGTGCAGTACAGGGTGGAACGGGCGTCATCGACGCGGCTGGTGGTGAAGCCGACCTGGTTATTGATCACCACATGCACGGTGCCGCCGACCGCGAAACCGCGCGCCTGCGACATCTGCAGCAGCTCCATCACCACGCCCTGGCCGGCAAAGGCGGCATCGCCGTGGATCAGCACCGGGATCACCTGCTTGCGCTCGGTGTCCTCGCGGCGGGTCTGGCGAGCGCGCACGCTGCCGGCGATCACCGGGTCGATGATCTCCAGATGCGAGGGGTTGAAGCCCAGGGTCAGATGGATCGAGCCCTTCAACGTGCGCACGTCTGAGCTGAAGCCCATGTGGTACTTGACGTCGCCGGAGCGGGTCGCATCGACCGGGCCATCGTGCTTGCCTTCGAACTCGGCGAACAGCTGGTGTGGCGGCTTGCCCATCGTGTTGATCAGCACGTTCAGACGGCCGCGGTGGGCCATGCCGATCACCATTTCCTTGACGTCACCATCGCCGCCGCGGTGGATCAGCTCGTCCATCAGCGGGATCAGGCTCTCACCGCCTTCCAGCGAGAAGCGCTTCTGGCCGACGTACTTGGTATGCAGGTAGCGCTCCAGGCCCTCGGCCTGGGTCAGCTTGGCCAGCACGCGCTTGCGGCGCTCGGGCGACAGCGGGTAGTTGTCGCCGGCGGCTTCGAGACGCTCGTACATCCAGCGCCGCTGGTCGGCCTCGGCGATGTGCATGAACTCGGCGCCGATCGAACTGCAGTAGGTCGCCTGCATGTGCTGCATCAGATCGGCCAGCTTCATCCGCTGCGGGCCGCTGGGCATGCTGGTGTTGAACTCGGTCTTGAGGTCGTCCGGGCTCAGGCCGTGGAAGGGCAGGTCGAGATCTGGGGCGGCCTGCTTGGCGGCCATGCCAAGTGGGTCGAGCTGCGCCTGGAGATGCCCGCGTGAGCGATAGGCGGTGACCATCTTCAGCACCGCGGCCTGCTTCTGCGAATCGCCGGCGTCGGCGGCGATGATCACGCCGCGGCCGGCTTCTCTGCCGGCGCGCACGATGTCGGCCATCACCAGCGAGTGCGGCACATCGCGGACGTCGCCGCCACTCAGGCCATCGAAGTATTTGCGCCACTCCGGCGAGACTGCAGCGGGATCCGCCAGCCAGGTCTCGTAGAGATCTTCGACAAAGGCGGCATTGCCGCCGGCGATGTGGGAGGACTGGCTGAACTGCTTGATCAGACTGCTCACGATGACCTTGCCGAATGTGCGCGATGGGGAGGCTGTGCGGTGCAGCGGCGCTACAGGCCTGCAGAACAGCCGGCGCGAGCGCTTTGGAGGGGGCGAAAGTATAAACCGGGTTAAACCGCGCTTAGATGGATACCTTCGTCGGATTTGGCCGCAAAAGGCGTGCCACGTTCAGTTTTTGCGCGCTGGTTGTCGGCTCTCAGTCGGTCATCCAGGCCGCGGGGCGCCGCTCGAAGAAGGCTCTCAGGCCTTCCTGACCCTCCTCGGAAACGCGCAGGGCGGCGATCAGGTCCGCATTGGCTTCATCCAGTGCGCGCCGCTCTTTGCTGTCCGGGTGCTGGATGCGCTGGACCAGACGCTTGGCCTCCAGCACCGCCACGGGACCGGCAGCACGCAGGCGCTCGACCTCGGCATCGATCGCGGTGTCCAGCTCGGCGGCCGGCACTGCTGCATGCACCAGGTTGATCCGCGCAGCCTCGGCGGCGCTGAAGGTTCGCGCAGTCAGAAACAGGCGTCGCGCGTGGCGTGCGCCGATGGCGTCGATCACATAGGGCGAAATGACCGCGGGCACCAGACCCAGCCGGGTTTCGGTCAGCCCGAAGAGCGCGTCTTCACTGGCGATCGCGATGTCGCAGCAGGCGACGAGGCCAACGCCACCGCCCAGTGCAGCGCCGTTGACGCGGGCGATGGTCGGCTTGTCCAGATGGTTCAGCACCCGCATCAGCTTGGCCAGCTGGCGTGCGTCTTTGCGGTTTTCCTTTTCGGAGGCTTTGGCCATCCGCTTCATCCAGTGCAGATCGGCGCCGGCCGAAAACGAACTGCCGGCGCCGGTCAGCACCACCACGCGCACGGCATGGTCTTCCTCCACCGCGCGCAGGGCATCGATCAGCTGTTCGATCAGCAGATCATCGAAGGCGTTGTGGATCTTCGGGCGATCAAGCGTGAGTGTGGCGACGCCCGCCACGGTGCGGACATTGAGCGGAGCTTCGTTACTGGACATTGCGACTCCTGGAAACGTGTGCGACAGCGACGCTGCCGCAGCGCCATTACATGCGGAAGACACCGTAGCGCGGCGGCTCGATCGGTGCGTTGAGGCTGGCGGCCAGGCCCAGGCCCAGCACGCGGCGGGTGTCGGCCGGGTCGATCACGCCGTCGTCCCACAGGCGCGCAGTGGCGTAGTAGGGATGGCCCTGGCGCTCGTACTGGTCGCGGATCGGGGCCTTGAAGGCCTCTTCGTCCTCGGCGCTCCACTGCTTGCCGGCCGCCTCGATGCCATCACGGCGTACCGTGGCCAGCACGCTGGCCGCCTGTTCGCCGCCCATCACGCTGATGCGGGCGTTTGGCCAGGTCCACAGGAAGCGGGCGCCGTAGGCGCGGCCGCACATCGCGTAGTTGCCGGCGCCAAAGCTGCCGCCGATCACCACGGTGAACTTGGGCACCGAGGAACAGGCGACCGCGGTGACCATCTTGGCGCCGTCTTTGGCGATGCCGGCGTTCTCGTACTTCTTGCCGACCATGAAGCCGGTGATGTTCTGCAGGAACAGCAGCGGGATGCCGCGCTGGTTGCACAGCTCGATGAAGTGCGCGCCCTTCAGCGCGGACTCGGCGAACAGGATGCCGTTGTTGGCGATGATGCCGATCGGCATGCCGTAGACATGGGCGAAACCGCAGACCAGGGTCTTGCCATAGCGCGCCTTGAACTCCTGGAACTCGGAACCATCGACCAGACGCGCGATGATTTCGCGGATGTCGAACGGGCGGCGGGTGTCCTTGGGCACGATGCCGTAGAGCTCATCGGCCGGAAAGTTGGGCTCGCGCGCCGGCTGCAGGGCCACCGGCAGCGGCTTGCTGCGGTTCAAGTGCTTGAGAATGTCGCGGGCGATCTGCAGCGCGTGGCGGTCGTTCTCGGCGAAGTGATCGGCCACACCGGAGACACTGGTGTGCACATCAGCGCCACCAAGCGACTCGGCATCCACCACCTCACCGGTGGCGGCTTTGACCAGCGGCGGGCCGCCCAGAAAGATCGTGCCCTGTTCCTTGACGATGATCGACTCATCGCACATCGCCGGCACATACGCACCACCCGCCGTGCAGCTGCCCATCACCACCGCGATCTGCGGGATGTTTTCGGCTGACAGCCGGGCCTGGTTGTAGAAGATCCGGCCGAAGTGCTCCTTGTCGGGGAACACTTCATCCTGCAGCGGCAGAAAGGCGCCGCCGGAGTCGACCAGATACACGCAGGGCAGGCGGTTCTCGCGGGCGATCTCCTGCGCGCGCAGGTGCTTTTTGACCGTCATCGGAAAGTAGGTGCCGCCCTTCACGGTGGCATCGTTGGCCAGCACCATCACTTCCTGGCCGTGCACGCGACCGATGCCGGCCACCAGGCCAGCTCCCGGCGCGGCATCGTCATACATGCCGTGGGCGGCCTGCGGGGCGATCTCGAGAAACGGTGCGCCGGGGTCGAGCAGGGCGTCGATGCGCTCGCGTGGCAGCAGCTTGCCGCGGGCGACGTGCTTTTCCCGCGCTTTGTCGCCGCCGCCGAGTGCCACGCGATTGAGCTCGGCGCGCAGGTCCTCGACCAAGGCCTTCAAATGGGCGGCGTTGTCCGCGAACTCGGGCGAGCGCGGGTCGATCAAGGAGGTCAGGGCAGGCATCGGGGGCGCACGCGTCCATCGGGGCGCTGGCGCGCGTGGCGCGACAGCGATTTGAAAGGGAGTGCCCGCGGCCGTGTTGGCGGCGCCGCGAGCAGGCGCCCGGCCGAAGCCGGACGCCGTAGCGAGGATCAGATCAGTTCGATCGCGAGTGCGGTGGCTTCGCCGCCGCCGATGCACAGGCTGGCGATACCGCGCTTGCCGCCGCGCGCTTTCAGCGCATGGATCAGGGTGACCACGACGCGGGCGCCGGACGCGCCGATCGGGTGGCCCAGTGCACAGGCGCCGCCGTTGACGTTGACCTTCTCATGCGGGATCGAAAGATCAGCCATCGCCGCCATGGTGACCACGGCGAAGGCTTCGTTGATCTCGAACAGATCCACATCGCCGACGCTCCAGCCGAGCTTCTTCAGCAGGCTGTCGATCGCGCCGACCGGTGCGGTGGTGAACCACTCCGGTGCCTGCGCATGCGTGCTGTGGCCGACGATGCGCGCGATCGCGGTCGCGCCGGCGGCCTTGGCAGCGTCCTCGCCCATCAGCACAAGCGCGGCCGCGCCGTCGCTGATTTTTGATGCGCTGGCCGCGGTAATCGTGCCGTTGTCCTTGCGGAAGGCGGCGCGCAGGCTGGGGATCTTGGCGACGTCGCAGCGTGCGGGTTCTTCGTCGGCGTTGATCTGCACATCGCCCTTGCGGCCGGCGACGGTGACGGCGGCGATCTCGTCAGCGAAGGCGCCCGAGGCCTGCGCGGCCATCGCGCGGTTGACCGATTCGATCGCGAAGGCGTCCTGCGCCTCGCGGCTGAAACTGTACTTGTCGGCGCAGGCCTCGCCGAACACGCCCATCGCCTGGCCCTTGTACGGATCGGTCAGGCCGTCCCAGGCCATATGGTCGACCAGCTTGCCGTCGCCGTAGCGGATGCCGGCGCGGGCAGCGACCATGTGCGGGGCGTTGGTCATCGATTCCATGCCGCCCGACACCACGACCTCGGCCGAACCGGCCTTGATCAGGTCGTGGCCCAGCATGATCGCCTTCATGCCCGAGCCGCAGACCTTGTTGATGGTGGTCGCGCCGGCAGCCAGCGGCAGGCCGGCGGCGATTGCGGCCTGGCGGGCCGGGGCCTGACCGAGATTGGCCGGCAGCACGCAGCCCATGATCACTTCGGAGACTGCATCTCCGGCGAGGCCCGACTGTGCCAGCGCGGCCGAAATGGCGGCGGCGCCAAGGGTCGGCGTAGGTACGCCAGTGAACTGGCCCTGGAACGAACCGATGGCCGTGCGCTTGGCGCCGACGATGACGACGGAATTCGACATGGGGATCTCCTGGGGTTGTTGATCCTGCGGGGCGCGGACCAAAGCCCCCGGATTATCAACCGTGCAGACGGCCGAGGCCAACTGCACTTTGGACACGCAGCTGACTCGCGGTCAGGGTGTCACTGCCCAGGCGCACAACCAGGCCGCCGCGGCATCGGCATCGCTGTCGTCAACATTGTGGCCACCGCTGACTTCGCGATACTGCAGATCGTGTTCGGCGATCCAGCCGGCATTGACGAAGCGCGTGGCATCGGCCTGAGCAAAGCTCAGCAGGCTGTCGCTCAGTCCGACACGCGACTGCAGCGGAATTCGCCGGCTGGCCGCAGCAGGCGCACCGGTGCTGGAATAGGCCTGCAGTGCGCCGGCCTTGATCGCATAGGCGGCGAAGAAGTCGGCATTGTCCAGCGCAAGACCGTGCGCGAAATGCGCGCCCGCCGAGAAGCCCCACAACCCGCGTCGCTGGCGATCGATCGCGTACTGGGCCTCGATGTCGGTGATCGCTGCGGCGATGAAGGCGGTGTCCTGATTGCCCAGCCAACCGCCCTGGCTGCCACTGGCCGGGGCCGCCAGCACGATGAACCCGTGTCGATCGGCGGCATTCGCGAACAGGCTGCGCAGCGACTGGGCAGCGGCTTCTGTGGTCGCCTGTGAACCGGTGGCACCGTGCAGCAAGACCAGCAGCGGCGCCGGACGCGCGGCCGAGTGCAGTGGCGGAACGCGCAGGAAATAGGTGCGTGTCTGCCCGGTTGAGGTCACCAGCACCGCGCGCTGGGCATCGCCCGGAACGCCACCGCCGCCGGTGGAGGGGTTAGCTGAGTACGGCGTGTTCGTCTCGAAGCCGTCCACGAACAGATCGCCGGTGCGACAGGCTGCGGCGGGGAGCGGCACGGTGGCGGCTTGGGTGATTGCGCTCGCGAGAATCGGCAGCATCAGCAGCCAGCGAAGAGTTGATCCGTGGCGACCGCTGCGGCCGGATTGCGCGCGATTCAGGAGTAGGCCAAGGCGCATCGCGGAAGTCCTCTTCAAAGAGCGGCGCGCGCGAACGGCGATGGTCCGAACGCATCGGTCCGAGTATGCAACGGCGGCCCAGCGCGGATGTCGTCGCGCGAGATCAAGCCTCACGTGCAACCTGGCGCGGCATGAGTCGAACCATCTGGAGGATCAGCTGTTCATGTCTTTGCACGCGCGAACGCACATGGATCAGGCGGTGAGCGCTGTCGCCTCAGTCAACAGACCACGCTGAACCAGCCAGTCGCGGGCGTTGTCGGCATCCTGCTCAAACCAGGCGCGAGTCGAGCCCAGCCTGAAGCTGTAGCCCCAGGTGTCCATGTCGCGCATCAGACGATCGCTGCCGACGCCGGCCAGCCGCTCAGCAAGCACGATCTGCAGATAGCAGGCGGCGTCCTCTTCCTCGATCGAATCGGTGGCGTCGGTGTGCACGGCCGCGCGTCGCTCCGGCGGCAATACGATCAGGTGGCAGGCTTCGTGCAGCAGCGAATGCACGGGCGTGTCGTCACGCGCATACACACAGGCGCCGATTACGCCGGCCTCGCAGTCGCCCCAGTAGCTGCCGGGGATTGCTTCGCCGGCAGCCACCCGCACCAAGTTGAGCCCGAACCCGCCGAGCAGGCGGGCAGGGGCCTCAAGACCGAGATCGTTCAGGCGCAGCACATCGGATGCAGTCACAGCGAATGGGCCAGAGCGCTACTCGGGCTTGCTGCGCGCATCGCCTTCGGGCAGCGCGACCGAGATATCCAGCACGTCGTGCTCGCCATCCTTCTGCAGGTCGACCTTGACCGCGTCGGCGTCGACGTTGACGTACTTGCGGATCACTTCCAGCAATTCGCGGCGCAACAGCGGCAGGTAATCCGGGCCGCCGCGGTTGCTGCGTTCCTGCGCGACGATGATGCGCAGGCGCTCCTTGGCGATGCTGGCCGTGGCCTTGGGTTTTGACTTGAGAAAATCGAAGATGCCCATGCCATCAGCCTCCGAAGAGTTTCTGCAGCAGGCCCTTCTTCTCGACCTGGGTGAAGCGCATCGGCCGGCTTTCGCCGAGGATGCGCGCGACCGCGTCCGTGTAGGCCTGGCCGGCGGGCGAACTCTCGTCAAGGATCACCGGCTCGCCCTTGTTGGATGAGGACAGCACATCCGGAGATTCCGGCACCACCCCGATTGCCTTGATGCCCAGCACTTCCTCGACGTCGGCGATGCTCATCATCTCGCCGGCTTCCACGCGCTTGGGGTTGTAGCGGGTCAGCAGCAGGTGCTCCTGCACGCGTTCGCCGCGCTCGGCACGGCGGGTTTTGCTGGCGAGCAGGCCGAGGATGCGGTCGGAGTCACGCACCGAGCTGACTTCCGGGTTGACCACGACGATCGCCTGGTCGGCGAAATACATCGCCAGAAAGGCGCCCTTCTCGATGCCGGCCGGGCTGTCGCACAGGATGATGTCGAAGCCTTCGGCGGCCAGCTCGTTCAGGACTTTCTCGACGCCTTCCTTGTTGAGAGCATCCTTGTCGCGAGTCTGCGAAGCGGCCAGCACGTGCAGGTTGTCGAAGCGCTTGTCCTTGATCAGGGCCTGCTTCAGCGTCGCCTCACCATGGATCACGTTGACGAAGTCGTACACCACCCGGCGCTCGCAGCCCATGATCAGATCGAGATTGCGCAGGCCGACGTCAAAGTCGATGACCGCCACCTTCTTGCCCTGGCGCGCAAGGCCGACGGCGATGCTGGCGCTGCTGGTGGTCTTGCCCACTCCACCCTTGCCCGAGGTGACGACGATGATTTCTGCCAAGGCACGTACTCCGTAAAATTCAGTGTTCTGGCCGTCGGCGCGGTGCGCCGTGCGGCCCGCAGCGCCGGATCAGACCAGCGCTGCCATTTGCAGTTTGTCGTTTTCCAACCAGATCTGCACCGGCTTGCCGCGCAGCTCGGCCGGGATGGACTCCATCACCTTGTATTGCCCGGCGATGGCGACCAGTTCGGCGTTGAACTCGCGGCAGAAGATCCGCGCTTGGATGTCGCCGCGGGCGCCGGCCAAGGCGCGGCCGCGCAGGCTGCCATAAACATGGATCGAACCGTCGGCGATGACCTCGGCGCCGTTGCCCACCGTCGCGCAGACGGTCAGGTCGCGCGCTTGCGCATACACCTGCTGTCCCGAACGCACCGGCTGGGTCTGGATCATGCTTGCACTGGAAGTAGCGGCGACGCTGGCCGTCGCCGGCTCGGGTGTGGGTGCTGACGCAGACGCAGACGTAGACGTAGACGTAGACGCATCGCTGCGGCGTCGATGTGGCGCCGGTTCGGACTCGGGCGCCGCTGCCGCAGGCTCGGCCCTCTCCTGCGAAACCGACTCGTACTGGGCGCGGAACTTGGCCAGCAGCGGCAGCTGCAGTTGCTCGGACAGGGTTTCGATCTCACGGGTGCCAAACGCCAGCGCCACCGGCAGTACGCCGGCTTCGCGCAGCCCATGGATCAGGGCGCGCGCGTCCTGTTCCGACGGGCAGCGAATCAGCGAGCCGAAATCAACCACCACGGCGGCGCGTCCGAACAGCTTCGGCGCGCGCTCGACGCGCTCGCGCATCTCGGCAATGAGTTTCGCGATGTCGAGATCGCGAACGCGCAGATTGGCGATGCCGACCTGGCCGATCTTGAGTTCGCCGGCCTGTTCAAAACTGGGTTCCGAGGACATCGGTATCAGGTACCCGTGGCGCGGTTGGCAGGCGTATCGGTCAAACGTGCACGCGTACTCAGCCAGGTTTCGTCGGGGAGCCCACCGTTTTCGAGATAGTTCTCGCGCACGAACGCGAAGCTGGGCAGATCCTTGACCAGCAGCGAGACCTCGCGACCGGCCTCCTCCATCTGATGTTGGCCCACTTCGCGAAAGCCATAGGTGCCGTGGAAGAGCAGGGCTGCATCGTTGCGCGGTTCAAGAAACACCTCGCAAGCCAGGATCGGCACGCGCACTTCCGCATAGCTGGTGACATCGGCGTAGAACACGGTGCCGAGTCCGGCGCCGCGGCGCGAGCCTGCGACCACAATGCGGTCGATGTAGAGGAAATCCCCGTAGCGCTCGCAGAACCAGCGGTAGTTGGAACTGCCATAGGGCGTGCCGGGCCGCAGCGCGATCAGGAAGCCTGCGATCTGGCCACTGACCTCGGCGACGCGGAAGTAGTCGGCGTGGCGCATGAAGAAGCGGACGCGCTCGACATCGAGGGGCAAGATGCTCTGGCCGGCGCTGTTGTTGAGCGCGAGGACGGAATCAAGATCATGCTCGCCGACGTCGCGGATGGCGATCGACATGCCGGGCTCCAGGGGAGAGGTCGGGCGCCCGGACGGGCGCCAAGGGCGCGCGAATTATGCCACGGGCGCAGGGGGCACAGCCGCGGGGCGAGCTGTATCGGAGAACTGCCGGACGTGGTCGCAGCCTGCCGCCAGCGCGAACGGGTCGGGAGTCGGCGCTGCAGTCGCGCCTGTACAGCGGCGTTTGCACCGCAGCGCCCGAAAACACAGAGGGCGCGACTCGCGTCGCGCCCTCCGTAAGCTTCCAAGTCAGCACATCCGAGCAGGCACGTGGCGCAGGCTTGGCGGCTCCCTGACCTCAGGCGAGGCCAGCGGCCTTCATCACTTCAGCGGCGTAGTCTTCCACCACCTTCTCGATGCCTTCGCCCACGGCCAGACGCTCGAAGCGAACCACGTCGGCGCCCGCGGCCTTCAGTGCAGCCTCGACGCTCTGGTCGGTGTTCATCACGAAGGGCTGACCGTAGAGGGTCACTTCGTTGACGATGCGTGCGACCTTGCCGCTGATGATCTTCTCGAGGATCTCGGCCGGCTTGGCGCGATCCTTTTCGGACATCTTGGCAAGCTCGATTTCCTTCTCCTTGGCCAGGAAGTCGGCCGGCACATCCGCTGCCTTGTTGTACGGCGGATTCATTGCCGCGACATGCATCGCGACGCCGCGCGCGAGGTCGGCATCGCCGCCCTTCAGCTCGACCAGCACGCCAATGCGGCCGCCATGGATGTAGGCGGCAACGTGGTGCTCGCTGCCGAAGCGAACCATGCGGCGCACCTGCACGTTCTCGCCGACCTTGGCGATCACGGCGGCGCGGGTTTCCTCGACGGTTTCGCCGGAGGCCAGCTTGGCGGCTTTCAGTGCTTCAACGTCGGCAGCACCCGAGCTAAGGGCGACCTGGGCGACGGTGTCGACAAACTTCAGGAAGTTCTCGTCCTTGGCGACGAAGTCGGTCTCGGAGTTGACTTCGACCAGCACGGCATGGCTGCCGTCCTGGGCCACACCGATGCGGCCTTCGGCGGCCACGCGGCCGGCCTTCTTGTCGGCCTTGGCCAGGCCGGTCTTGCGCAGGTGCTCCATGGCCGCGTCGATGTTGCCATCGTTCTCGGCCAGAGCCTTCTTGCACTCCATCATGCCGGCGCCGGAGCGCTCGCGCAGTTCCTTCACCATGCTGGCAGTGATTTCCATGGGCTTCCTTGAGGTTGTGCTGGGCGGCGGGGAATTCCAGCGCGCCGGGAATGTGTGCAGCGCAGGCGGGCGAGGTTCTCGCGGCTACGTTGCAGATGCGTGACCGCCCGCGAAGGCGGTCACGCATGGGGTTCTACTTAGGCGTCGCGATCACGACGCGGGCCCGAGGGGGCGCCGCGCCTGTTGTTCGGTGCGGGACGACGCGGAGCGGGCTTGCGCTCATCGGCTTCCTTGGTGACCGGGTTGCCTTCGGCATCAAGCTCGACAAACTCGTCGTCCATGCGCGCCGACTGCGGGGCAGCTGCACGGCCTTCCAGCACGGCGTCAGCTGCGGCGCGCGTGTACAGCTGCACGGCGCGGATGGCGTCGTCGTTGCCGGGGATCGGGTAGTCGACCAGGCTCGGATCGTAATTGGTATCGACCACCGCGATAACCGGAATGCCCAGCTTCTTGGCTTCCTGCACGGCGATATTCTCGTGGCCGATGTCGATCACAAACAGTGCGTCCGGCAGACCGCCCATGTTCTTGATGCCACCGAGCGAGGCTTCGAGCTTGGCGCACTCACGCTGACGCTGCAGCACTTCATGCTTGACCAGCTTCTCGAAGGTGCCATCGGTGGCTGCAGCTTCCAGCTCCTTCAGGCGGTTGATCGAGCCCTTGACGGTGCGGAAGTTGGTCAGCATGCCGCCCAGCCAGCGCTGGGCAACGAAGGGCTGGCCGCAGCGGGCAGCTTCTTCGCGGATCGATTCGCGCGCCGAACGCTTGGTGCCAACGAACAGCACCGTGCCGCGCTTCTGCGCCAGGCCCGACAGGAAGTTCATCGCGTCGGTGAACAGCGGGACGGTCTTTTCGAGGTTGATAATGTGGATCTTGCCGCGGGCGCCGAAGATGTACGGGCCCATCTTGGGATTCCAGTATCGGGTCTGGTGGCCGAAATGGACGCCGGCTTCCAGCATCTGACGCATGGTGACCTGGGGCATGAGAATGCTCCTTTGGGAAATGAACCGATCGCGCGGGTCAAGGCGCGGGTTCCGGGGTTGGTCCTCCACAGGGCTCGTATCCAGCGCCCTAGCGGCCGGTTGACCGTTCAGGACCCCGCTGGACGGGGTGCGACCTGTGTGTGAATTCGCCGGTGACGCCCGGCGTGGGCGGTTTCGCAGACGGCGTGAGCCGGCCACAAAGCCGCGGAAGCATAGCCCGCCGGCGTCGACCAGGCAAGTTGGCACATCCGCTGCTGCGGTTTGGCGGCGCAGCGGTTGAACCGCACACGCGCTTTGCGCACATGCGCGCAGTCCAAATCGAGGTTTCCTCGCAGGCACGCGCTGGACGATAATCCTGCGCATGGCAATCTCATTGAAAACCCCAGAACAGATCGAGGCGATGCGCGAGGCGGGCCGGCTGGCGGCCGAGGTGCTCGACATCATCACCCCGCACGTCAAGCCCGGCGCGACCACCGAAGACCTGGACCGCATTTGCAACGAGCACATCGTGAATGTGCAAAAGACCATTCCCGCCAACGTGGGCTATCGCGGCTTTCCGAAGACGATCTGCGCTTCGGTCAACAACGTGATCTGCCACGGCATCCCCAATCCGACCAAAGTTCTGAAGTCGGGCGACATCGTCAATATCGACGTCACCGTGATCAAAGACGGTTGGCACGGCGATACCAGCCGGATGTATTTCGTTGGTGAGCCCTCGGTGCTGGCGAAGCGCTTGGTCGATGTGACCTTCGAGGCGATGTGGCGCGGAATCCGCACGGTGCGTCCGGGCTCGACCTTGGGCGATATCGGTCACGCGATCCAGAGCTTCGTCGAAGCCGAGCGCTTCTCGGTGGTGCGCGAGTACTGCGGCCACGGCATCGGCACGATCTACCACGAGGACCCGCAGGTGCTGCATTACGGCATTCCGGGCACGGGCCTGGTGCTGAAGCAAGGCATGACTTTCACTATCGAGCCGATGGTGAATGCCGGCGCCCGCCACACCCGGCTGATGCCCGATGGCTGGACCGTGGTCACCAAGGACCGCTCACTGTCGGCGCAGTGGGAGCACATGATTGCGGTCACCGAGACCGGCTTCGATGTGCTCACCCTCGGCGACAACGGACGCGTTCCAAAGTGACGGTCGGCGCGCTCGCTGGGCTCGACCGCAGACTGGCGGACGCGGGCGACAACGCCGCATGGCAGGTCTTGGCCAAGGCCGAGCTCGCAGCCGGTGACGCCCGTCGCGCGCAGTCCTTCGATGCCGGTGTCGATATCGACGCACTGCTGGCGGATCGCAGCGCACAGGTCGATGCAGTGCTGGCCGATGCCTACCGCCGCGACTTCGGCGCGCTGGGTGGATTGGCCCTGCTCGCAACCGGTGGCTACGGGCGCGGTGAGCTGTTCCCGCATTCGGATGTCGACATCCTGTTGCTCTGCGAAACCGACATCTGCACCGAGCGACAGGCGCAGATCGAGCAGTTCCTGACTCGGCTCTGGGATGCCGGCCTTGCACCGGGCCATGCGGTGCGCTCGGTCGAGCAATGCACCACCGAAGGCCGCAATGATGCGACCGTTGCCACAGCGCTGCTGGAGCTTCGGCCGATCTGCGGTGATCCGCAGCCGGCAGCGCAGCTGGCGCGCAGCGTGCGCAGCGAGAATTTCTGGACGCCGCAGGCTTTCTTCGAGGCCAAGCGCAGCGAACAGCGCAGCCGTCAGGCGCGTTACAACGACACCGCCTACAACCTCGAACCCAATTTGAAGGAGGGCCCGGGCGGCCTGCGTGACCTGCACACCTTGGCGTGGATGGCCCAGCGCATCTATGGCGTGCAGAAGGTAGTAGATCTGCGTCCGCTGGGCGCAATCGGCGGCGATGAGCTGATCGCCTACGAGCGCGAGCGACGCGCGCTGTCGCATCTGCGCTATGGCCTGCATCTCGTCGCCGGCCGTCGAGAGGAGCGGCTGCTGTTCGATTTCCAGCGCCCGCTGGCTGCGCGTCTGGGCTTCAAGGACGAACACTCCGACAACCTGGCAGTCGAGCAGTTGATGCAGGGCTTCTTTCGCAGCGCGGCGGTGGTGCTGCGTTTGAACGCACGCCTGCTGCAGCGGTTTGAGGAATCGCTAATCGGCGAGCCCGAGATCGAGGCGCTGGACGACGATTTCGCCACCGGCGGCGGCTACTTGCGTCTGCTCGATGACAACGCCTTTCGCACCGATCCGCTGAAGATTCTCAGCCTGCTGCAGGTCTGGGCTGGCAATCCGTCCCTGCGTGGCCTGCACTCGAGTACGGCACGTGCGCTGGGCGAGGCGTTGCCGGCGATTGATGACGCCTTCCGTGCCCGCGAGGACGTGCGCGCCGCCTTCGTGCGCCTGCTGCGCGGCCCGCAGCCGGTCGCCTCGCTGGAGCGCATGTGGCAGCTGGGCGCGTTGGCGCGTTACCTGCCGGCCTTCGGCAATGTGTCCGGGCGGATGCAGTACGACCTGTTCCATGTGTATACCGTCGACCAGCACACGCTGACGGTACTGCGCAACATCGCCAGCTTCGCTTCGGAAGATTCCAAGCAGCGTTTCGCCCTGGCCCACGAGCTGTGGCCGCGCCTGCGCAAGCCCGAGCTGCTGCTGCTCGGCGCACTGTTCCATGACATCGCCAAAGGCCGCGGCGGCGATCACTCCAAGCTGGGCTCGGATGACGCGCTGCAGTTCTGCCTCGCCCACGGCTTCAGCACTGCCGATGCCGATCTTGTGGCCTGGCTGGTGCGTGAGCATCTGACCATGTCGGTCACCGCGCAGCGCCAGGACATCTCCGACCCAGAGGTGATCGCGCGTTTCGCGCGTGTGGTCGGTGAGCGCGAACGTCTCGACTATCTCTACCTGCTGACCGTCGCCGACATCGCCGGCACCAGTCCCAAGCTTTGGAACGCGTGGAAGGACCGGCTGCTCGCCGACCTGCACGGCGCGACTCGATTCGCGCTGCGGCGTGGGCTGGAGAATCGCGTATACGCCGAAGACCGGATCGAGGAAACCCGCGCCGCGGCGCGCATGCGTCTGGTCGAGGCGGGCATTGATCTTGAGACCGTCGAGCGCGTCTGGGCCGGTTTCCCGCTTGAGAGTTTTCTGCGCTACAGCCCCGAGCAGATCGCCTGGCAGACCCGCGGTATCGCCCGCGCCGGCGCCGAGCATCTGCCCTTGGTGCTGGCGCGCCCGCACTCGCGCGCCGGGGCGCTGGAGATCTTCGTCTACTCGCCCGATCGCGATGGCCTGTTCGCAGTCGCCGCGGCCACCCTCGACCGCTTGGGGCTGTCGATCGCCGAAGCTCGCATCGTCACCTCCAATGCCGGCTTCAGCCTGGATACCTTCCAAGTGCTCGATGCCGGAATGGACTTCGTGTCGCCGGAGCGCCGTGCCGCCACCGTGGCGGAATCGCTGCGCGAGGCGCTGGCGAATCTGCCGGCCGAAATCAGCCCGCCCAACCGGATGATTCCGCGTCAGCTGCGGCATTTCCGGATCCCGGTGCAGATCGAGTTCGGTCTGGATCTGGCCCGCGACCGCACCCGACTGACACTGGTGTGTACCGACCGCCCAGGCCTGCTGGCGCGCGCTGCGGCGGTGCTGCGTGCTCACCGCATCCGTCTGCACGACGCCCGCATCGCCACTTTCGGCGAGCGGGTCGAAGACTTTTTCATGATCAGCGACGAGGGTAACCATGCGATCTCCGATGCCGGGCGCCTGAAGGCGCTGCAGTCTGCTCTGATCGAAGCCCTCAGCGACTCCACCGACAAGGATTCCCCGAATGCCCAGCAACGAGCTAGCGCTTGAGCTGCAAGCCGTCATTGAAGACGCCTTCGAACGACGCACCGACCTCACCGCAGATGAAATCGACGGCTCCACCCGCCCCGCAGTCGAGCGCGTCATCGCCGCGTTGGAAGCCGGCCAGGCGCGCGTCGCCGAGCCTGACGGGCAGGGCGGTTGGCAGGTCAATCAATGGCTGAAGAAGGCGGTGCTGCTGTACTTCCGCTGCAATGGCAACCGTCTGATGCCCGAGCCCGCCCACGACCCCGCCGGTAGCCTGCTGCAGGCCTGGGACAAGGTGCCGTTGCGGGCGATCGAAACCGGCGACAACTGGGCCGCAGAGCAGTCCGTCCGAGTGGTGCCCGGTGCGGTGGTGCGCCGCGGCGCCTTCGTCGGACGCGATGTGGTGCTGATGCCGAGCTTCGTCAACATCGGCGCCTACATCGGCGAGAGCTGCATGATCGACACCTGGGCCACCGTTGGCAGCTGCGCCCAGATCGGCCGCGGCGTGCATATCAGCGGTGGTGCTGGCATCGGCGGCGTGCTGGAGCCGCTGCAGGCGGCGCCTACGATCATCGAGGACGGCTGCTTTATCGGCGCGCGCTCGGAAGTCGTCGAAGGGGTGATTGTCGAGCGTGGTTCGGTGATCGGCATGGGCGTGTTCATCGGCCAGAGCACCCGCATCTACAACCGCGCCAGCGGCGAGATCAGCTACGGCCGCGTGCCCGCCGGCAGCGTGGTGGTGTCCGGCTCGTTGCCAGCCAAGGACGGCAGCCATTCGCTGTACGCCGCGGTGATCGTCAAGCAGGTGGATGATCGCACGCGGGCGAAAACCAGCATCAATGAGCTGTTGCGGTCGGGCGAGTAGCTGGGCGCCGGTGGCGGGGGAATCGGGATTCGGGATGGCCGAAGGTCGCCACGCCTCCGAATGTTCCAGGCCTTAACGCAATCAGCCGCCATCGAAGGCACAAGATCGCAATCCGGCGACACACTTGATGCTGAAATCCACATCCCCATCCCTTGAACACGGCCCTCATCCATGGCAATCACCCTCTACGGCCTCGCCAAGTGCAGCACCTGCGACAAGGCCCGCGCCTGGCTGGATGCTCATGGCGTCGAGCATGCCTTCATCGACTACCGCGAGCATCCGATCGATCCCAAGCTGCTGAAGTCCGCGGCCAAGACGCTGACCTGGGAAAAGCTGGTGAATCGGGCCAGCTACACCTGGCGTGACCTGCCGGCCGAGCGCAAGCAGCCGTCCGGCGATGCCGAGTGGCTGGCCTTGATCAAGGAGTTCCCGGCGCTGGTGAAACGCCCGCTGGTGCTGCGCGCCGGTGTCGCCTCGGTCGGATTCAGCGAGAAGCAGTTCGGCCAGATGTTCGGCGCCTGAGCGATGTCTGAATCCGACGTTGTCGAGCTCACCTGTGACCTCATCCGGCGCGCCTCGGTAACGCCGGAAGATCTCGGCTGTCAGGACGTGATCACCGCTCGTCTGCTGACGGCGGGCTTCAGCGTCGAGCGTTTGCGATTCGGCGCGGTGGACAATCTTTGGGCGACCTTGGGTGAGCCGGGCCCGACCTTCGCTTTTCTCGGCCATACCGATGTGGTTCCGAGCGGGCCGGCCGATTCGTGGACCAGCCCGCCGTTTGAACCGACGGTCGACGGCGATGTGTTGCGCGGACGCGGTGCCGCCGACATGAAGGGCAGCGTGGCGGCGATGGTGGTCGCCTTGGAGCAGCTGGCTGCGAACCGCACTGCGTGGCACGGGCGTGTCGGCCTGCTGCTGACCTCGGATGAAGAGGGCGACGCGATTGATGGCGTGCGCAAGGTCGCCGAGCTGTTCCGCACGCGCGGCGAACGCATCGACTGGTGCCTGGTCGGTGAGCCCTCGTCGGCGCAAGTGCTCGGTGACGTGGTCCGTATCGGCCGTCGCGGTTCATTGACGGCGACCGTCGATGTGTACGGCGTCCAAGGCCATGTGGCCTACCCGGATAAGGCTCTGAACCCGATCCACCGCGTGCTGCCCGTGTTGATGGAGCTGTGCGCGCGCGACTGGGATGGCGAACCCTGGCCGGACTTCCCCGCCACCAGTTTCCAGACCGCGAACTTCAACGCCGGCACCGGCGCCAGCAATGTGATTCCGGGCCAGGCGCGGGTGCAGTTCAATCTGCGCTACTCGCCGCGGTGGAGCGCTGATGCGCTGATCGCCGATATCGAAGCCACGTTCGCTCGGCAGGGTGTGCAGGCGGGGTTCCATTGGCATCGGTCGGGCGAGCCCTTCCACTCCGCCGAGGGGACGCTGCGGCGTGCCGTACGTGCTGAGCTTGCCGAGACCCTGGGCATCGCACCGGACGAAAACACCGGCGGTGGCACTTCCGATGGACGTTTCATCGCGCCCTTGGGCGCGCAGGTGGTGGAGCTGGGGCCCTTGAACGCCAGCATCCACAAGATCGATGAAGTGGTGAGTCTGCGCGACCTTGTCAGATTGCCCGGTCTGTACGCGGGCATCGCGCGTCGGTGTCTGTCTGAGGCGGCCGCGAGCCGAACTCTCTGACTGGCGGCAAGCACTGGCAAATTCAGCGCGCTTGGCGAAATCCAAGCGCGAT
Source organism: Aquimonas sp. (assembly GCF_044377145.1). Lineage (NCBI taxonomy): Bacteria > Pseudomonadati > Pseudomonadota > Gammaproteobacteria > Lysobacterales > Lysobacteraceae > Aquimonas > Aquimonas sp. Next base: position 31,336 of record NZ_JBILJQ010000008.1, on the reverse strand, counting down.
TTCAAGGGAACGCTCGTCCGCTCAGAATTCTGAAGCACCGCAGGCTGTTGCGATCAGGCAGTCCGTTCCCAATCCGGGGCGCCGGGGCGTCCGGTCGCACCATAGGTGCCCTTGAGCATGCCCAGCAGGCCGAGGATCTCTCGATGCACGCCGCTCAGGCCTTCGTGCGGGATATCGCGCGTCTCGTGATAGACGATCGCCAGCCACAGCGCGATGCCGCGCAACTTCAGCTGGGCGACATTCGAGCGCGATTTCTGGAACGCCTGCGAGGCCGCCTCGCTCCAAGGCTGGTACCGGTGCACATCGCTGCTGCCGTATAGATGCGGGACCGGCGCACGCGCCGCGTTCTGGATCTCACCCATGGTCAGGGTGGCGACGGCCGATCGGGTGCTCGGCGACAGTCCATCGACGATCTTCCGCATTTCTCGCAGCTGCCTGCGCAGGGTGAGGTAGCGCAGGCTTGAAAGAACTCGGATGAGGGTTCGCATTTTCACTGGACTCCGTAAAGCGGTTCGGCTGGGGCGGGGGCATTATCAGCGATCTGTGGGGGCAATTCCGACAAACCGCGTCACATTTTGACCGACAACCGGCCGATGATGTCAGAAACCGTCCTGAGTTGACCATCTTTCAGTCGTGGGTAGCGCGGCTGAGCGCTGCCGGCACCGCAGTATCTGGCGCTCGGAGTTCAAGCCGAAACCGCATCGGGCCGGGAAGAAACGGGGTGTTTTCGCCTTCTGCCCACGCTTCGTGCCCAGCACCCCAGAAGGGCGACAGCGGGTGACCACTTTGTCCGCCCGGCATATGGAACATCCCCTCGGCCTCGTGGCCGGGTGCCACCACCATCCGCTGGCTGGCGCCCATGCCGGGTCCTTGCACCCGCGGCAGATGACTGTCGCCAGGCAGGGGCTGGGCCGGCATGCACAGCCACTGCCGCAGCGGCCAAGGCAGGCCAGCGCCCAATGGATGGCAGATCGTGCTGGTATTGCGCTCGCCCCAACTCCGTTGCGAAAGATCACTTCCGAGCGCGATCAGTTCGCGGGCCAGCACCTGTGCCGCTGCTCGCTGCAGCTCGGCCGAATCCAGCGGGCTGCCGTCGGCGAGCATCACCTCTGGTGTGTCCAGCATCGCGACAGCCAGTGCCTCCATTTGCAGCGGCCGCGGTGGTGCCCAGTCTTTGCCCCGGGCGGCGATGACAGGTGCCAGCAGCCGAGCCTGCAGGCTGTCGATCAGCTGCACGCGAAAGCCGCGTGCGGCGCGGTAGCTGACCGAGTCGATGGAGGCGCGCTCCGGCCGCACTCGGGTGGCCTGTTCGAGGGCGCTCAAAGCGGGGTCAGACGGATGCGCTTCCAGCACCGTGCGCAGACGCGACCACCAGCGGTCCATCAGCAGTGCACGATCATCGAGCTGAAGCGACAACAGGGTCGCTTCATCGAAGCGCTCGCGGCCGAGCAGGGCATCGCGAATCTGTCGCTGGCGTGCTCCGAGGTCGTAGCCGCCATCGCCGACGATGGCCAGCCCGGCGGCATCCACGATGCGCGAGTTGGCTGTCCACAGTCGGCCGCTGGCCGGGTCGAGCAGCTGCGGTACGGCCCCTGCGGTTAGCCAAGCGTGGTCCCAATCGCAGCCTTGCAACGGCCGCACATAGGTCATTGGATCGCAGTCTCCGATGCGCTTCGGGATCCGGCCCATCAGGGTCCAGCCGATTCGCCCGTGGCGGTCACCCACAACGAGATTCTGGGTCGGCATGCCGCTGCTGTGGGCGATCTCGATGGCTTGATCGAGATCGCCGGCGCGCAGCAGGCGACTGATGCCAAGATCGATCGCGCCCGGGCGATGCGCCGTCCACATCAGCGCCAGTTCTTGCCCGGCCGACGTCTTTTCCAGCAGCGGCCCCCAGCGGGTTTCTCGCACCGTCAGGGTTTCGCTGGCGCCGCCATGCACCTTGAGAGTTTCTTCGATCACCTGCACCGGCTCGCTGCCCTCAGGCGTGCGATAGCGCGTGCGCGCGGCGTCTTCGAAATCGACCGCCACCCAGTCCAGCCAGTCGCCGTAGCTGTTGGTGAAGCCCCAAGCGACATGGCCGGTGCTGCCAATGATCAGCACCGGAGCTCCCGGCAGGCTGGCGCCGCTGGCATCGACCACGCCCGCCGGCGCCTGCGGGTCCGGATAGCGCAGGCGCAGGCGAAACCAGATGCCCGGAGCGCGCAGCCCGAGGTGCATGTCGTCCGCCACCAGGGCGCGGCCGTCGGCCGTCAATGCGCCGGAAACGGCAAAGTTGTTGCTGCCCACTGCAGGCGGATCAACAGTTGAGTTGGCGCTGGGATCGCCCGAGGCGTTTACCGGCTCGATGGGCTCAGCGGCGGGCGCTGCTTGCACATCTGAGAGCGCCGCGCGCAGTGCGGTCGGAGTCAGCGCCGGCCACGGCTCGCCGAACAACGGCGCATCGAGTTCGGTGCCGGGCGCGGCCAGTAGATCGACCAGCGCGTTGGGCAAGTGCTCGCGAAGCTGCATCAGGCCGAGTTCGCGCTGGTTGAACTCGTCCTGCAGATCGAAAAACATCGCCAGGCCGACCAGCAGGCTGTCCTCCTCCCGCCAAGGTGCGGGCTCCGCGCCGAGCAGCAGATAACTCCAGGGCCGAACCTTGAGTGCGGCCAGACCGGCATTGACGCCATCGGTGTACGCCACCAGTTCGGCGCGCTGTTCGTCCGGCAGCGCCGCGAGGTGCTCGGGCATGCGTGCGCGCAGGCGATGACGGCGGTTGTCGCGATCGCGCGGCAAGGCGCGCGCGCCGAACAGCTCGGCCAATTCACCGGCGGCGAGCTTGCGCATCAGGTCCATTTCGAAATAGCGCTCCTGCGCGTGCACGAAGCCCAAGGCGCGAACCGCGTCGAGCCGGCTGCCGGCGTTCAGGGTCACCGTACCCAGCGCATCGCGTTCGATCTCCACCGATGCGGCAAGCGAGGGCAGGGCGGCACTGCCCTCCAGCTGCGGCAGGCTGCCACGCATCAGCATCCAGACGGCGATTGACGCCAGCACCAGCAGCAGCACAAGTCCAAGCAGACCGCGAACCAACCAACGACGCATCAGGGCACCCGTCTGTAGAAAGCGCCGCGAACGGCCGGAGCGCGGATGCTAAAGGATGCCGGTTACACCGCGGCAGTCGGCATTCGCCACTGCACTGCGTCGCGCATCTCGGGCAGTTGTGATGGCCAGCCTCACAAATGCAGGCTTGCCGAAGCCCGCTTATCCAGCTAACGTATCAACACGCTATTACAAGAGACGGCCGTGAAGCGACGAATCGGAACCCGCGCGCCTGCAGTCACCAGCCCGGAGTCAACCGCGTACAGCCCCGCGCAGGGGCTCGCCGAGGCGTTGGCAAAGCTGCGTGATCCTGCCGATGTCGCCGCCTTTCTTGAAGACCTGTGCACGCCCGCCGAGCTGGAGGCCCTGTCCGATCGCTGGCGGGTGATCCCGCTGCTGCTTGCGGGCCGCACCTATCGCGATATCCACGACCTCACCGGGGTCAGCGTCACCACCGTTGGCCGGGTCGCGCGGTGCCTGCTGCAGGGCGCTGGCGGCTACCGCACGGCGGCACGACAGCTGAAGCTGCATGATCCCGCCGGCATCGCCTCCGGCAAACGCTGAGTTCATTGCTGCACCGTTGCACCTCTCCTTCCCCCGCCGAGATACACCGTGAAGAACCGAGATCGTCTGCGCATTGCCGCGCAGAAAAATGGCCGCCTGTCCGACCCCGCGCGCGAGTTGATGGCGCGCTCGGGCCTGTCCTTTCGCGAGAGCCGCGACCGTCTGTTCTGCTTCGGCGAATCGCAGCCGGTCGACCTGCTGCTGGTGCGCGATGACGACATCCCCGGCCTGATCGCCGAAGGCACATGCGACTACGGCATCGTCGGTCGCAATGTGCTGGATGAGCAGGCGCTCGATCGCGCTGCACGCGGCCTGCTGCCCGCCTTCAAGGAAGTCCGTGCGCTGGGCTTTGGCCGCTGCCGACTGTCGATCGCGCTGCCGCTGGACATGGCTTGGGACGGTCCGGCCAGCCTGTCCGGGCTGCGCATCGCGACCTCGTATCCGGCCCTGCTCGACGACTGGCTGCGTCGCCACAACGTGCGCGCGGAGGTGGTGATGCTTTCGGGCTCGGTCGAGATCGCGCCGCGATTGGGCAAGGCCGAGGCCATCTGTGATCTGGTGTCGACCGGCGGCACCTTGGCCGCCAACCAGCTGCGCGAAGTGGTGGTGATCCACGAGAGCGAGGCGGTGCTCGCCGGCCCGGCCGAACCGCTGATGGATGAGCGCGGCGACATCGCCACCCAGCTGCTGCGTCGTCTGGATGGCGTGCTGCAGGTGCGAGATGCCCGCCTGCTGATGCTGGAAACCGAGCGACACCATCTCGAAGACGTGCTGCGCCTGCTGCCCACCAGCGAGCGGCCCTCGCTGATGAGTCTGGATGGGCAGCCCAGCGGTGTGGCGGTGCAGGCGATCTGTCAGGGCAGCCTGTCCTGGCAGCAGCTCGAAGACCTCAAGAAAGCCGGAGCGCGGCGCCTGCTGGTGCTACCGGTGGAGCAGATGCTGACATGAGTGCGCAGATCGATACCTTGAATAGTCCGGCCTTCAGCGCGAGTGACCTGCGCGTGCTGGACTGGAGTGCATTGGATGTGGCCGAGCGCCAGGCAAGCCTGCAGCGTCCCGCACAGGGCGCGCGCGCATCGCTGACGGAAACCGTGCAGCGGATCATTCGCCAGGTCCGCGCCGACGGCGACAGCACCTTGCGCGCGCTGACCCGCCGCTTCGACGGCTGCGAGCTCGACAGCCTGGCGGTGAGTGAAGCAGAGTTCGACGCGGCCGAAGCAATGGTTGCACCGGCGCTCAAGTCCGCGATCGAGCGCGCGATCGCACGGCTGATCGCGTTCCACCAGGCGGGTGCCCCCACCGGCTATTCGCTCGACACCGCGCCCGGCCTGCGCTGCGAGCGGGTGGTGCGGCCGATCGAGCGCGTTGGCCTGTATGTGCCCGCCGGCAGCGCGCCGCTGCCGTCCACCGCGATCATGTTGGGCGTGCCGGCGCGAATCGCAGGGTGCCCCGAGGTCGTACTGTGCACGCCGCCGAAGCCGGACGGTTCGGTCGATGCGACCGTACTGGTGGCCGCGCGTCTGTGCGGCATCTCGCGCGTACTCAAGCTCGGCGGCGCGCAGGCGGTGGCGGCGATGGCCTACGGCAGCGAGTCGGTGCCGAAGTGCGACAAGATCTTCGGTCCGGGCAATGCCTTCGTGACCGAGGCCAAGCTGCAGGTCGCCACCGACCCCGAAGGCGCGGCCATCGACATGCCGGCCGGCCCATCGGAAGTGCTGGTGATCGCCGATGCGGCCGCGTCGCCCGAGTTTGTCGCCGCCGACCTGCTGAGCCAGGCCGAGCACGGCCCGGACTCGCAGGTGCTGCTGTTGTCGGACTCACGTGCGCTGCTGGACGCGGTTGCGATTGAGCTGGAACGGCAGACTGCTGAATTGCCGCGCCAAGAGATTCTGGCCAAGGCGCTGGTGCATGCGCGCCTGATCCTGACCCGCGATATCGCCGAGGCGATCGACATCAGCAATCGCTATGCGCCTGAACACCTGATTCTGCAGGTCGACACGCCGCGGCAGTGGCTGCCGCGCGTGAGCAGCGCGGGCTCGGTGTTCCTGGGTGCGTTGGCGCCGGAAGCGCTCGGCGACTATTGCAGCGGCACCAACCACGTGCTGCCGACCTATGGCGCCGCGCGCGCCTACAGCGGCGTCTCGGTGGCGAGCTTCGTCAAGCTGATCACGGTGCAGGAAGTCAGCGCCGAAGGGCTCTCGACCGCCGGCCCCGATGCCGCCGAAATGGCCCGCGCCGAAGGCCTGATCGCCCACGAGCGCGCGGTCACGCGGCGCCTCGCGACGATCGCAGGAGGTCGGCCATGAGCGCGAACGATCTGCTCGCCCTGGTGCGCCCGGATCTGCGCGGATTCGGCGGCTATTCGTCGGCACGCAAGGAAGCCAGCGGCGGCCGGGTGTTTTTGAACGCCAACGAGTCACCTTGGGCGCCAGCGATTGAAGGCGGCGAGGGTCTGAACCGTTATCCCGAGCCGCAGCCCGAGGCCCTGGTCGAACGGCTGGCTGTGCTGTACGGCGCGCAGCCCGATGAGCTGCTGGTCGGGCGCGGCAGCGATGAGCCCATTGATCTGCTGGTGCGCGCCTTGTGCCGCGCCGGCGAGGACGCAGTGCTGATCTGCCCGCCGACCTTCGGCATGTACTCGGTGGCAGCGCGAGTCCAGAACGCGGCCTTGGTCGAGGTGCCGCTACGGGCGACCCAGGATCCGGCGCGACCGTTCGCACTGGATGCCGATGCGGTGATCGCTGCCGCGCTCGGCAATCCGGTCAAGCTGGTGTTTCTGTGTTCGCCCAACAACCCGACCGGCCAGGCGTTGCCGGTGGCGACCATCGAGCGGATTGCCGACGCTTTGGCCGGTCGCGCGATCGTGGTGGTGGATGAGGCCTATGGGGAATTCATGCGGCAGCCCTCTGCAGTCGGTTTGCGTGCGCGGTTTCCGCATCTGGCCGTGCTGCGCACGCTGTCGAAGGCGCATGCGCTGGCCGGCGCGCGCATTGGCAGCCTGATCGCCGCACCGGAGCTGATCCGGGTGCTGCGCGCGATCATGGCGCCGTATCCGATCTCCGCCCCGTGCGCCCGCGCCGCACTCGCAGCGCTGGAACCCACAGCGCTGGCACAGACTCAGGTCCACATCGCGCAGCTGATCGCTGAGCGCGAGGCGCTGCGCAGCGCGCTTGAACACGTGCCCGGCGTGCTTGGCGTGTACCCGTCGGATGCCAACTTTCTGGTCGTGCGCTGCATCGAACCAGCAGTGATCTACCGCCGCGCCTTGGCGGCCGGCGTGGTGCTGCGCGACGTCAGCCGCTACCCGCTGCTGGGCGACAGCCTGCGCATCTCGATCGGTACGCCGGCTGACAATGCTGCGGCGCTTGCCATATTCACCAACGCAGCAGAGGCGGCGGCATGAAGCGCATCCTGTTCGTCGACCGCGACGGCACCCTGATCGAAGAGCCTGCCGATTTCCAGATCGACGCCTACGCGAAGCTGCGCTTTGTCGAAGGCGTGATTCCGGCGATGCTGAAGCTCAAAGATGCCGGCTTCGAGTTCGTGATGGTGTCGAACCAGGACGGCCTCGGCACCGCCGCCTATCCGCAGGAGACTTTCGACGCTCCTCATGCGCTGATGATGCAGGTGTTCGAATCGCAGGGCATCGCGTTTCGCGAAGTGCTGATCGATACCAGCTTTCCGCAGGACAACGCGCCAACGCGCAAGCCGCGGCTGGGCCTGGTGATGCACTACCTGCGCGATCGCAGCATCGACCTCGCCGGCAGCGCGATGGTCGGCGACCGCGACACCGATATCGAGTTCGCCGACAACCTCGGCGTGCGTGGCTTCCGGCTGAAGGTCAGCGCCGGTGCGCAGGCCACGGCGAGCAAGGGGCCGGAGTACAGCTGGGCCGAGATCGCCCATCTGCTGGCCGACGCTCCGCGTATGGCCTCGGTGGAGCGCATCACCAAGGAAACCCGGATCGAGGTCCATGTGGACCTGGACCGTGCCGCAGAGCCGGTGGCGCTGACCGGCCTCGGCTACTTCGATCACATGCTGGAGCAGCTCGGCAAGCACGGCGGTTTCGCGCTCAAGCTGAAGTGCGCGGGCGATCTGCACATCGATGAGCATCACACCGTCGAAGACAGCGCGCTGGCGCTGGGCCAGGCATTGAAGCAGGCGCTCGGCGACAAACGTGGCATCGGCCGCTATGCCTGGGCGGCGGAGGGCGAGGGTGGCGATGTCGAAGCCTCGCCGGCCGCGCTGAACCTGGTGATCCCGATGGACGAGACCCTCGTGCGCGCCTCGCTCGACTTCGGTGGGCGGCCCTACTTCGTGTTCGACGGCGTGTTTCCGCGCGAGCGCGTCGGCGAGCTGCCGACCGAACTGGTGCCGCACTTCTTCCGCTCGTTGTGCGAGACGGCCGGCCTGAATCTGCATCTATCGGTGCGCGGCGACAATGCGCATCACATGGTCGAGGCCAGCTTCAAGGCGGTAGCGCGGGCGTTACGGGCGGCAATTCGCCGCGAGGGCCGCGATCTGCCCAGCACCAAGGGCACGCTGTGATGCGGCTGGCGGTGATCGACTCCGGCGTCGCCAACATCGGCTCGGTCTGCTACGCGCTGGAGCGTCTCGGCGTGCAGCCGCAGCTGGTGCGCAGCGCGTCCGAGCTTGGCCAGGCCGAGCGCGCGCTGCTGCCGGGTGTGGGTGCGGCGGGCGCGGCGATGGCGCGCCTGCGTGAGCTGGATCTGATCGAGGCCATCCGCAGCTTCCCGCGGCCGCTGTTCGGGATCTGCCTCGGCATGCAGCTGCTATTCGAGCGCAGCGCCGAAGGCGGTATCGAGACCTTGGGATTGATTCCGGGACCGATCGAAAAGCTGCCCGAATTCCCCGGCGTGCGGGTGCCTCACATGGGCTGGAACCGGCTGCAGCGGCGCGTCGAGTCGCCGCTGCTTGAGGGTATTCCCGAAGGCGCGCAGGCCTATTTCGTGCACAGCTACGCAGCGCCGGTCGGTGAATGGACGCTGGCGTCGAGCACGCACGGCGAGCCCTTCAGCGCCATCGTCCGCCGCGGCAACGTGGCCGGCGCGCAGTTCCATCCGGAGCGTTCGGCCGTCGTCGGTGCGCAGCTGCTGAAGAATTTCATCGAGTGGGACGGCCAATGAGCGGCTTCACTGCAATACCTGCGATCGATGTCCGCGGCGGGCGCGTGGTGCGTCTCAAGCAGGGCGACTACGCACAGGAAACTCGCTACCCGTCCGAGCCCCTGGCCTTGGCCCTGCGCTATGCCGAGGCCGGTGCCGACTGGCTGCATCTGGTAGACCTCGATGCGGCCCAGGCCGGCGGCTATACGCTTGCGCCGCTGGTCCGTTCGCTGCGCGAACAGTCGAAGCAGCGTATTCAGAGCGGCGGCGGCGTGCGCTCAGAGGCCGATGTCGAGGCGTTGCTGGCAGCCGGCGTCGAGCGCGTGGTGGTCGGATCGCTGGCGGTGAAGTCGGCCGATGAGGTGATCGGCTGGTTGCAGCGCTTCGGCGCCGAGCACCTGTGCATCGCACTCGACACCCGTCAGGACGCCGCCGGTGTGTGGCGTCTGCCGACCCACGGCTGGACCGAAAGTGCGGGCGAGGAACTGTTCGCCCTGGTGGATCGCTACCGTGCCGCGGGCCTGCGCCATCTGCTGTGCACCGACATCGCTCGCGATGGCATGTTGAACGGGCCAAATTTCGACCTTTACCGCACCCTGATCGAACGCGCGCCGGAGGTCCAGCTGATCGCCTCTGGCGGTGTCGCCGGGTTGGATGACATCCGCGCCGCGCGCGCTGTGGGCGCCGCCGGCGTGGTTCTGGGCAAGGCTTTGCTGGATGGCTGCTTCAGCGTCGAGGAGGCATTGGCATGCTGAGCAAGCGACTGATTCCGTGCCTGGATGTGCGCGATGGCCAGGTGGTCAAGGGCGTGCGCTTCCGCGATCACGTGGTGATGGGCGCGATCGAACAGCTGGCCGCGCGCTATCGCGATGCTGGTGCCGACGAGCTGGTGTTCTACGACATCACCGCCAGCCCCGAAGGCCGCAGCGTCGACCGCGGCTGGGTCGAGCGTGTGGCGCGGCTGATCGACATTCCGTTCTGCGTTGCCGGCGGCATCCGTTCGGTCGAGGATGCGCGCGCGATCCTGTTCGCGGGTGCCGACAAGATCTCGGTGAATTCGCCGGCGCTGGAGCGGCCCGAGCTGATCAACGAGTTGGCGGATGCCTTCGGCGTGCAGTGCGTGGTGGTCGGCATCGACAGCCTGCGCGACGAGGACTGCGAGTGGCGGGTGCGCCAGTACACCGGCGATCCCAGCAAGACCCGCGCCCTCAGCCGCCGTACGCTGGACTGGGTAGTCGAGGCGCAGCAGCGCGGCGCCGGCGAGATCGTGCTGAACTGCATGGGCACCGACGGCGTGCGTGCCGGTTTCGATATCGAGCAACTTCAGGCGGTGCGGGCGCTGTGTCGGGTGCCATTGGTGGCATCGGGTGGTGCCGGCACGCCCGAGCACTTTGCCGAGGTGTTCGAGCAGGCCGATGTCGATGCTGCACTCGCCGCCAGCGTGTTCCACTCGGGCGCGATCGCGATCCCCGATCTGAAGGTCTTTCTTGCCGCGCGCGGCATCGAGGTGCGTGATGTCTGAGCAGGTCGAAGTCACTCCGCACAGCCTGGAAATGCTCGACTGGAGCAAGCAGGACGGCCTGCTGCCGGCGGTGGTGCAGGACGCCAGCACCCTGCGCGTGCTGATGCTGGGCTACATGAATCGCGAAGCGGTCGAGATGACCCTGGCCTGTCGCCACGTGACCTTCTTCAGCCGCAGCAAGGGCCGGCTGTGGACCAAGGGCGAGCGTAGCGGGCATGTGCTGAAACTGGTCAGTATCGAGACCGACTGCGATGCCGACACCCTGCTGATCCAGGCGCATCCGCAGGGTCCAACCTGCCATCTCGAGCGCACCAGCTGTTTCCCGGACGCACCGGGCAGCTTTTTCGGCGACCTCGATGCCTTGGTCGCCCAACGCGAGCGCGAGCGGCCGGTCGGCAGCTACACCACCCGGCTGTTCGAGTCCGGCATTCGTCGCATCGCGCAGAAAGTGGGCGAAGAGGGCGTCGAAACCGCGCTGGCCGCGGTGGCGCAGGACGAAAGCGCCCTGCTGGGCGAAAGCGCCGATCTGATCTTTCACCTGCTGGTGCTGCTGCGCTCGCGCGGGCTGTCACTGGCAGATGTCGAAGCCGTGCTGAGACAGCGGCATGCGCAGGCGCCGAAGGTGCTGGCGGGATAGGACCGTCCGCAGCCTTGATGCGATCGCTGCCGCACCCTTGCGGCGCGGAGCGCTTGCCGAACGCCAGCCGCTAGTGCGGCTATCCGAGTTCGACCGCCATGATCTGTTCGGCGCGCCGAAAGGTCAGGACCAGCACGTCGCGCCACGCCGGCCGGGTGGGATCCACCGGTTCCACGGCGGTGACGCCATGACAGACCCGCTGGTCATCCACCAGGGCCAGATCCAGGGCCTCGGTCAGGGTGAATTCGCCCAGTTGTTCGGCGGCGCCTGCATGGATCGTGGTGGTGCCGCTGCGGATGTTGTGGCGCTGAACCAGGGCGACCAACACGTAGTCGACTCCATCGCGGTGCACGCCTTCTGGCGTGGGCAGGCCGGGCTGTCCGGGCTGCGCTTCAATCCGGAACTGATGCGCCTCGACCTGCCAGCGCTGCACCTCGGGAGCCAGCGCGCTGAACAGCCGCTGGGCATACGCGAACAGGCCGAGAAAGCTGCTGGTGGATGCGGTCGACTCCAGCACGGGCAGGAACCAGCGCTCGATCCCGCCGTTCAAGCGGTTGTAGTGCAGCGCCTGGTAGTGCGGTGCATCCGGCAGCCGTTCGATGCCGCGCTCGCTGGACGCTGAGAACACCGCGTGGCGGCGACGCCTATAGTGACCGCCGTCGGCCATGTGGGTATCGAGGCCGAGATCGTTCCAGCTGGCAGCAAATTCCGGCCAGTCGGCGAAGCTCGCCAAGCCGCCCAAGGCCTGCAGACTGCGCTCGCGCGGCAGGAAACAGAAGCCGCGTGCGGCGAGTTCGGCGTGGGTAGGGTCGGCGGTGGCGGCTGCGAGCGGCTGGATGTTCATCGCACAAGGATACGGCCGAGCGCAGCTGTTGGCGTCGGCATCGGGTCAAGAATCCGAGCGTTTATGGCGCGGCGCGCCGCCGCGGCACTGGACCCCGCGCCTGGGCCGGGACTTTTCTGCCAAGCTCGCGCATCGGGTCGGCGTGCCAGATCTGCACCGACATTCATGGTGAAACTGAGGAGACATTCGATGCGGTCGACTTTGATCGTTGTGGGGTTGGCGCTGGCCATTGGCGGCGGCGTGTTGTTCTCCGGGCTGATCCAGCTGGGCAGCAAGGATGAGGTGCTGCGCGTGGGCGACAAGGCGCTGGAGATCGGTGACGGCGGGATCCGCATCGCCGACCGCGGAGACAATAACCGCACGCTCGGCATCGTGCTGATGGTAGTGGGCGGCGTGGCCTTTCTGGTCGGCGCGCTGCGCAAGCGTTGAGGATCGGACTCCGGCCGCTGTGCTGCAGCCGGAGTCACGCTGACAAGTGGTTAGAGATCACCCTCCAGCACTCCGGCAACACGCAAGGCGGCAATCACCTCGGCCGCCGCCGCTTCCGGCGCGAGCACGCCGGTGTGCAAATGCAGTTCAGGCGCCTCGGGTTGTTCATAGGCTGAATCGATGCCGGTGAAGTTGCGCAGTTCACCGCGCCGGGCTTTGGCGTAGAGGCCCTTGACGTCCCGCGCCTCGGCGACTTCGAGCGGGGTGTCGACGAACACCTCGAAGAACTCACCCTCGGCCAGCAGGCCGCGGGCGAATGCTCGCTCGCTGCGGAAGGGCGAGATGAACGACACCAGACAGATCAGGCCGGCATCGGCCATCAGCTTCGCCACCTCGGCGACGCGGCGTATGTTCTCCACCCGGTCAGCATCGGTGAAGCCGAGATCCTTGTTCAGGCCGTGGCGCACGTTGTCGCCGTCCAGCAGATAGGTATGTTTGCCCAAGGCGTGCAGCTGCTGCTCGACGCGGTTGGCGATGGTCGATTTGCCCGCGCCCGAGAGCCCCGTGAACCACAGCACCGCCGGCTTCTGGCCCTTCTGCCCGGCGCGCTTGTAGCGATCGATATCCAGCGCCTGCCAGTGCAGGTTGGAGGCGCGACGCAGCGCGTGGCGGACCATCACCGCGCCGACGGTCTGGTGGCTCAGCGTGTCGATCAGGATGCCGCCGCCCAGGCCCGGGTTGTCCGCATAAGCCTCGAAGGGCAGGGCGCGGTCAAGAGCCAGATTGACGCGACCGATCTCGTTGACCGCCAGCGTGCGCGCAGCCAGCTGCTCCAGGGTTTCGACGTTGAGCCGGTACTTCGGCGACGCCGGCGTTGCCAGCGCGCTGGCCGCACCCAGCTGCAGCCGATACGGTCGCCCCGGCAGCATCGGCTGCTCGCCCAGCCAGACGATGTCGACCTCGAACTGGTCGCTGGCCTCGACCGGATCCGTGGCTGCGCACAGCACATCGCCACGGCTGGAGTCGATCTCATCCTCCAGCGCCACCACGATCGATTGGCCCGGATGCGCGACCTCCAGTGCGCGCTCACCCAGCCACAGCCCGCGCACCTTCGAGGTCTGCCCTGAAGGCACGCTGCGCAGGCTGTCGCCCACCCGCAGCGCGCCGCCCTGCAGCTGGCCGGCGAAGCCGCGGAAGTCGGCATCCGGACGCACCACCCAGCTCACCGGCAGACGCGGCACGTGGCGCGGGCGCGGTGGTGCGGACGCGAGCTCGGCGGCGATGGACTCCAGATGCTCCAGCAGCGACGGGCCGGCATACCAGGGCATGCGCGCACTGCGCTGCACCAGGTTGTCGCCGGCGATGGCGCACAGGGGAATCGGCTGCACGTGGTCCAGCCCAACCCGCGTGGCGAAATCGGCGAAGCGCTCATTGATCCGCTCAAAGGCCTCGGGATCGAAGTCGATGCGATCCATCTTGTTCACAGCCAGCACCACCCGCTGGATGCCCAGCAGGGCGGCGATGCAGGCGTGCCGCAGGGTCTGCGGCAGCAGGCCCTGGCGCGCATCGACCAACAGCACGGCGAGATCGCAGTGGCTGGCGGCGGTCACCATATTGCGGGTGTATTCGGCGTGGCCAGGGGAATCGGCGACGATGAAGGCCGTGCGCTGGGTTCCGAAATAGCGCCAGGCCACGTCGATGGTGATGCCCTGTTCGCGCTCGGCCGAGAGACCGTCCAGCAGCAGGGCGTAGTCGACCTGTTCGCCGCGGGTGCCGTGGCGGCGCGAGAGCACTTCGAGATTGGCAAGCTGGTCATCCGGCACGCTGTCGGTCTCGAACAGCAGGCGGCCGATCAGGGTGCTCTTGCCGTCGTCGACGCTGCCGCAGGTGAGCAGGCGCAGATGCGGGCGATGCTCGGGCGCGGGCAGGGCTATGGCGGCGGTCTCGGCAGGGGCGGCGTGCGGAACGGAATGGGGCAGGGCGCTCATCAGAAATATCCCTCCTGCTTCTTCTGCTCCATCGAGGCCGCGCCGTCGCCGTCGATCAGTCGACCCTGGCGCTCGGACGCTCGCGAAGCTGCCATCTCGGCCAGCACGGCGGGCAGATCCTTGGCCTCGCTTTCGACTGCGCCGGTGAGCGGATAGCAGCCCAGGGTGCGGAAACGCACGCTGATCAGCTGAGCCTGCTCGCCGGGTTCGAGCGGCAGGCGCTCGTCATCAACCATGATCCAGGCGCCCGAACGCCGCACCACTGGACGCAGCTTGGCGAAGTACAGCGGCACCACCTCGATGTTCTCGCGCTCGATGTAGCGCCAGATGTCGGCTTCGGTCCAGTTCGACAGCGGGAACACACGGAAGGTCTCACCGGGCGCATGGCGCAGGTTGAACTGCTGCCACAGCTCGGGCCGCTGGCGCTTGGGCTCCCAGCGGTGGCCGGGGCTGCGGTGGCTGACGATGCGTTCCTTCGCGCGTGAAGCCTCTTCGTCACGACGGGCGCCACCGAAGGCTGCGTCAAAGCCATGCGTATCCAGCGCCTGGCGCAGGGCCTGGGTCTTCATGACATCGGTGTGCACCGCGCTGCCGTGAGTGATGGGGTTCACGCCCGCGGCCTGGCCTTCGAGGTTCGTGTGCACGATCAGATCCAGCCCGAGCCGACGCGCAAGCCCGTCGCGGAACTCGATCATCTCGCGGAACTTCCAGCCGGTGTCGATGTGCAGCAGTGGAAAGGGCAGGCGTCCGGGGGCGAAGGCCTTGCGCGCCAGATGAAGCAGCACGCCGCTGTCCTTGCCGATGGAGTACAGCAGCACCGGCGTGCGCGCCGCCGCAGCGGCCTCGCGGAAGATGTGCAGACTTTCGGCTTCAAGCCGGTCGAGATGAGTGAGGGACATGGGCCGCAGGCTGTGATCGGATGAGCGGCAGCTTAGCCGACCGGCCCGCCGTGGCCGGGGCGGTTCTCTCCAACCCATAGAACCAAAAGGTCCCAAGCCCAACCAAGCAAGGGTTACACTGCGCGCCGCCGCCCGGATGGCGAAACCGGTAGACGCAGCAGACTTAAAATCTGCTATCCGCAAGGGTGTACGGGTTCGAGTCCCGTTCTGGGCACACGGTTGCGAAGGTGGATGGATGCGACGATCCAACGAAGCCCACCACACCGTTTCAGCGAACCGACGTCATGGGGTGGGTCTTGACCCACCGGAGCTCAAGGCTCGCCCCGATTTGTTCCGCGCGGCACGGGCCCGCGGCCGCCGTCGACCCCCGCGTTGGTTTGCGTTGATACACCGCGGGTCGAAGCGGACTGCGGTATCAGTGGGTCAAGACCCACCCTATGCGTTTTTCGCCATGCGTTTCTCGCATCGGTGGGTCAACACCCAGTCTCTGATCAGTGGAGGTGATCCCATGTCCCCCGTCCGTCTCGAATTCGAACCCGCAGCCTCGCTCGGCGATGTGCCCGACGGCAGTTTCGCGCTGAGCGCGGGCGATGGTTTCGAGGGCGATGTGTATGCGCACTTTCACGGCGTGGAGTCGCTGGAGTTCGAGGAGGAGAGTCTGGCCGAGCTGGAGCAGGCGGCCGCGAATCTCCGGCCCGGCCAAGTGCTGGCGATCCGCCACCGCTGAAGCCATAGCAGGCATCATGGCGGCGCCCTGCACGACGGAGCCGATGATCCATGCACTTGCGCTATCTGGCCTGGCTGGCCTGCCTCGTTCTCATCCCGGTGTCTGCAGTACTGGCGTTCAAGTTTGGCAACGGCTGGTGGTGGCTGTTCGCTGCGGCGGTGCTGCTCAGCCTGCAGGGCCTGCGTGATGTGCTGCAGACGCCGCGCGCGCTGCTCCGCAACTACCCGCTGCTGGCCCACTTCCGCTATCTGATCGAGTCGATCCGGCCAGAGATCCGCCAGTACCTGCTGGAGGGCGATGAGGAGCAGACGCCGTTCTCGCGTGCGCAGCGCTCGATTGTCTACCAGCGCGCCAAGAACACGCTCGACAAGCGCCCCTTCGGCACCCAGCTTGATGTCTACAAGCCGCAGTACGAGTGGATCAACCACAGCCTGCAGCCGGTGGATCTGACTGATCACGATTTCCGTATCCAGATCGGCGGGCCGGACTGCAGCCAGCCGTACTCGGCCAGCGTGTTCAACATCTCGGCGATGAGCTTCGGCTCGCTGTCGGCCGCCGCCATCCAGGCGTTGAATGCGGGCGCCAAACGCGGCGGTTTCTACCACGACACGGGCGAGGGTTCGATCTCGCGCTACCACCGGCAGCACGGTGGCGATCTGGTGTGGGAGATCGGCTCCGGCTACTTCGGCTGCCGCAATCCTGATGGATCGTTCAGCGAAGAGCGTTTCGTCGAGAACGCGCTGGATCCGCAGGTGAAGATGATCGAGCTCAAGCTCAGCCAGGGCGCGAAGCCGGGGCAGGGCGGGATTCTGCCCGGGGCCAAGGTCACGCCGGAGATCGCCGAGGCGCGCGGTGTGCCGGTGGGCACGGACTGTCTGTCGCCGGCGCGTCATCGCGCGTTTGATACGCCGATCGGCCTGCTGCAGTTCATCGCGCGTCTGCGCACGCTGTCCGGCGGCAAGCCGACCGGGTTCAAGCTGGCAATCGGGCACCCTTGGGAGTGGTTCGCGATCGCGCGGGCGATGATCGAAACCGGCATCACGCCGGATTTCATCGTCGTGGATGGCGGCGAAGGCGGCACCGGCGCAGCGCCGCTGGAGTTTACAAACCACGTCGGCGCGCCTTTGACCGAGGCGCTGATCCTGGTCCACAACACCCTGGTCGGACTCAACCTGCGCAGCAAGATCAAGATCGGTGCCGCCGGCAAGATCGTCACCGGCTTCGACATGGCGCGGACGCTCGCAATCGGCGCCGACTGGTGCAACTCGGCGCGCGGCTTCATGTTCGCGCTGGGCTGCATCCAGTCGCAGAGCTGCCACACCGACAAATGCCCGACCGGCGTTGCGACCCAGGACCCGCTGCGCCAGCGCGCGCTCGTGGTGCCGGACAAAGCCGAGCGCGTGTTTCATTTCCAGCAGAACTCGCTGAAGGCGCTGCGCGACCTGTTGGCGGCGTCCGGGCTCTCGCACCCCGACCAGCTCGGACCCGAGCACATCATTCGCCGGGTGTCCGGGCAGGAGATCCGCTCGCTGGCCAACCTGCACTTCTTCGTCAAACCCGGCGAGCTGCTGGTCGGGGTGCCCAAGCATGCGGTGTTCGAGCTGTTCTGGCCGCTGGCGCGTGCCGACAGCTTCGCCGCACCGGCGCCGGTCAAGGCCTTCGAGAAGGCCACGGCGCCCACATCGGCTGCAGCGGTGCCGTGACGCCCGTGCCGGCATTGCCTATCATGGCTGCCCATGAGTGCTACCCAGCCGATCACAATCCTGTTCGCCGATATCAGCGGCAGCACCCGGCTGTTCGAAACCCTGGGTGATGTCGATGCGCGCCGGATCATTTCCAGCGCGCTGACCGCACTGGTGCGGATCAGCAATGGCCACGGCGGTCGGCTGATCAAGACCATCGGCGACGAGATCATGTGTACCTTCCCGGCCGCGGTGCAGGCGGCGATGGCGGCCTGCGACATGCAGCGCTGCATTTCCACTGACCCGGCGTTCGTGGCTGACGCGCTCGGGATCCGGGTCGGGTTTCATCACGGCGAAGCGCTGCTCGAGAACGGCGATGTCTACGGCGATGCGGTCAATGTGGCCGCGCGGATGGCAGCCTTGTCCAAGCGCGAACAGATCGTCACCACCGCCAGCACGCTCAAAGACTTCACCAGTATCGGCGGCATCCGTTCGCGCGCGCTGGGGCGGGCGAGGGTGGCGGGCAAGCTGCTGCCGATCGAAATCGTTGATCTGATCTGGCAGGAAGACACCTCCAACCTGACCTCCATCCAGCGCGCCATCCGCGTCGAAGACACCCAGCAGGGCAGCCGTTTGACCCTGCGTCATCGCGGTCGCGCGATCGAGCTGCGCGAGGATGGCCCGCCCTTCACCATGGGGCGTGATCCGGCCAGCGGGCTGTCGATCGAAACCGAGTGGGTCAGCCGTCACCACGCCACCCTGGAGTGCCGGCGCGGGCTGTGGCTGCTGATCGATCGCAGCACCAATGGCAGCTTCGTGCGGATTGGTGATGAAGACGAACTGCGCGTGCACCGCAACGAGCTGCCGCTGCGGCGCGGCGGCTGCATCAGCCTCGGCCAGACGGTCGCAGCCGGCGCGGCCGATCTGCTGATGTTCGAGATCGGCTGACCGATCGCGGCCCCGCGCGGCTGATCGCGCCGGCGCTGACATCAGACTGCAAGTTCACGGTCGCGCGGCTGTCATGCGAACGCGGCAGCTTGGGCTGATCCCAAGCCGGAGTGTTCGCTCGTGACCCAGTCCGCGCAGATCCTGCTGT
This sequence comes from Aquimonas sp., assembly GCF_044377145.1. Classification (NCBI taxonomy): domain Bacteria; kingdom Pseudomonadati; phylum Pseudomonadota; class Gammaproteobacteria; order Lysobacterales; family Lysobacteraceae; genus Aquimonas; species Aquimonas sp. Next base: position 12,741 of record NZ_JBILJQ010000008.1, on the reverse strand, counting down.
GCCCGCCGCGCTATTTCGATCTCAGCTACGTCATCAACCCGTGGATGCAGGCGAACTTCGGCGCCCTTGACCCGAGCCGGGCGGCGCGGCAGTGGCGCGCGCTGCGCAGAAGCCTGGCGGACTTAGCTGAGCTGCACGAGCTGCCGGCAGTCGCGGGGCTGCCGGACTATGTCTTCACCGCCAATGCGGGCCTGGTGTTCGGCAAGGTGTTCGTACCCTCGCGGTTCCGCCACGCCGAGCGTCAGGCCGAGCCCGAGTTCAGTCGCGCCTGGTTTCGCGAGCAGGGCTTCGAGATCCGGACGTTGCCGCCGAAGCTGATCTTCGAGGGTGCCGGCGACGCCTTGTTCGAATCGGAAACAACCCGACTGTGGATGGGCTATGGGCCGCGCAGCGAAGCCGCGGCGGCGCCTGCACTGGCACGCCTGCTCGGGGTTGAGGTTGAACCGCTGCAGCTTGTCGACCCGCGCTTCTATCATCTCGACACCTGCTTCTGTCCGTTGCCGCGCGGTGGCCTGCTGTACTTCCCCGCGGCCTTCGACGCCGAGTCGCGGCTGCGCATCCAGGCGGCGTTTCCGGCCGATCGGCGGATCGCGGTGGTCGAGGCGGAAGCACTGCGCTTCGCCTGCAATGCGATCTGCGTCGACAACACGGTGATCGCCGACGGTATCGCTGACGCCACTGAAGCGCGCCTGGGCCATCTAGGGCTCGACGTGCTGCGGGTCGAGCTCGATGAGTTCCAGAAATCCGGCGGCTCAGCCAAGTGCTTGACTCTGCGCCTGGATGTTCCGAGCAGGAATGTTCTGAACGGGCAGGCTCGGCCGCGTGCCGCTCAGTCCCGCGCGGCGAGCCAGGCCAGCACGCCCTCGGCCGCACAGCGCCCGCTGGCGAAGCAGGCGGTCAGCAGGTAGCCTCCGGTCGGTGCTTCCCAGTCCAGCATCTCGCCGGCGCAGAACACACCGGGTAGCTTGCGGATCATCAACTGCGCGTCCAGGGCTTCGGCACGGACGCCGCCGGCGCTGCTGATGGCCTCGTCAATGGGCCGCGTTCGCAGCAGCCGCAGTGGCACCGCTTTCAGCGCCGGCAGTAGCTGGGCGGGATCGCTCATCGATGATTTCGGCAGGCATTGGTAGACCAAGGCCAGTCGCGCACCGTCGAGGCCCAGCCGCTTGCGCAGACGCGTGCCGCCGCTCTCGCCCGGGCGCGCTTGCTGCCAGCGCGTGACCAGCGATTCCAAGCTCTGACCCGGAAACAGGTCGAGCAGAATATCGGTGTGGCCGAGCGCGTCGATCTGCTCGCGCAGTTCGGCCGAGAGTGCGTAGATCAGACTGCCTTCGACGCCATGCTCGGTCAGCACGAATTCGCCCTGTCGCGTCTGCAGCTGTCCGTGGCCGTCCCGCCACTGCAAGGCCACCGGCTTGACTGGCAGCCCGGCCTGGCGCACTCGGAAGTCCGCCGACCAGTCGCACTCGAAACCGCAGTTGCTGGGTGCCAGCGTGCGCACATCCGCGCCGGCACTACGCAGCGCATCGACCCAGCCGCCGTCGGTGCCGAGCTTGGCCCAGGAGCCACCGCCCAGGGCCAGCACAACGGCATCGAACTCGAACTCCAGCGGCCCGTGTTCGCTGTCGAGACGCAGGCGGCGCCCGCTGAGCGCGGTCAGTCGATGGCCCATGTGGAAGGCCACGCCGGATGCACGCAGCCGCCGCACCCAGCCGCGCAGCAGCGGCGCGGCCTTCAGATCCGTCGGGAACACGCGCCCGGAGCTGCCGACAAAGGTCTCAACCCCGAGGTCCCGTGCCCAATCGCGCAGCGCGTCAGCATCGAAGCGCTGCAGCCAGCCGCGCACCCAGTCGGCGCGCTCGCGATAGCGGGCGACAAAGGGCTCGAAGCCTTCGCTGTGGGTGAGGTTCAGTCCGCCCTTGCCGGCGATCAGGATCTTGCGGCCGACCGAGCCCATGCGATCGAACAGGTCGACTTCAAGCCCGGCAGCACGCAGCCGTTCGGCCGCCATCAGGCCCGCCGGGCCGCCGCCGACGACGGCAATGCGGGCCGCGGGATTCATCGAGGCGGTGGGCTAGCATCCAGGCGCTCGGCCAGCGCCTTGATCTGCGCGCGCAGGGCGCGCACTTCGGCCACCAGCGGTTCTTCGCCCTTGGTCACTGCCTGTTCGACCACGCGCTCGCGCTCGGAATCGATTTCGCTCTGCATCGCCGAGACGACCACACCAATGAACAGGTTCAGCGCGGTGAAACTGGTGGCGAGGATGAAGGGGATGAAGAACAGCCAGGAGTACGGGTGCACTTCCATCACCGGTCGCACGATGCCCATCGACCACGATTCCAGCGTCATCACCTGGAACAGGGTGTAGGCCGAGGCGGCTACGCTGCCGAACCACTCCGGGAAGTCGGCGCCGAACAGCTTGGTCGCCATCACCGAGCTGACGTAGAAGATCAGCGACAGCAGCATCACGATCGAGGCCATGCCCGGCATCGCACCTAGCAGTGCGCCGACCACGCGCTTCAGCGAGGGCACGATGGTGATCAGGCGCAGCACGCGCAGGATGCGCAGCGCTCGCAGCACCGTCAGCGGCCCGGAGGCCGGTACGAGGGCCACGGCGACCACGGCGAAGTCGAACACGTTCCACGGATCGCGGAAGAATCGCAGCCCGCGCACATAGAGCTTTGCAGCGATCTCGACGCAGAACACGCTGAGTGCGGCCTTGTCGAGCAGGTGCAGCCAGTCGCCGAATCGCGCCATGACGCTGGCATCGGTCTCCAGCCCAAGGGTGACCGCATTGATCAGAATGACGATGAGCACGAACCGCTCGGTACGAGGGTCGGCCAGCACGCGCTCAAGCAGGGCCTTCATGGAGCGATCTCTGTACGTGGGGAGGGCGACGATTCTAGCGTTGTGGCGCCCGCACCCGGGTGGCGCCGGCGCGCAAAGTTCTTCCTCGCGCTTCCCCGATACAGGTGTCGAAGCGCACAGCACCGAGCTCAAACGTCGAACATCTCACCCGCCGCCGGCACCCGCACGTCGCAGCCGTACTGCGCCATCAGGCGCTGCTGCAGTCCGCTGCGGGCGTCGTCTTCGCCGTGGACCAATGCGACCCGCGGATGCTTGGGGATTGCTCCGTACCACTCGGCTAGGCCGTTCTGGTCAGCGTGGGCGGACAAGCCACCGACGGTGTGACGACGTGCCTTGACCCGAATCCGCTCGCCGAAGATGTCGACGAACTCGGCGCCGTCGACCAGCCTGCGGCCCAGCGTGCCGCGCGCCTGATAGCCGACGAACACCACGTGGGCGTTCTCGCGCCACAGGTTGTGGCGCAGATGGTGGCGAATGCGGCCGCCGTTGCACATGCCGCTGCCGGCAATGATGATGCAGCCGCCGCCGCGGGCGTTCAGCGCCTGCGAGTCCTGCACGCTGCTGACGAGGCGCAGATTGCTCAGGCCGAAGGGATGACCGTTGCCGGCCCAGGCGGCGCGCCCTGGCGCATCGAACAGTTGGGCGTGTCGCCCGTACACCTCGGTGACCCGCATCGCCATTGGCGAATCGAGATAGATCTGCCAGCGATCGAGGTGCCAGCGCTCGAAATGCTCGGCCATCCAGTACAGCAGTTCCTGGCTGCGGCCGACCGCGAAGGCGGGGATCAGCACATTGCCGCGTTCGTGTGCGGCGACGTCGAACACTTCGCCGAGTTCGTCAATCGTCGATTGCCGCGAGCGGTGCAGCCGATCGCCGTAGGTGCTCTCCAGCAAGACCAGATCGGCGTGCGGAGCCGGTTCGGGGTCATGCATGATCGGCGTGCCCTTCGGGCCGAGATCACCGGAGAACACCAGGGTGCGGGGGCCGCTTGGGGTCTGTCCGGTCAGGCTCAGGCTTGCCGAGCCCAGAATGTGCCCGGCATCGCGCAGGGTCAGCTCAAGCCCGGGCAGGATTTCAGTCGGCTGACGGTAGTCCAGCGGTCGCAGCAGGCCCAGTGCATTGGCGACATCGCCGAGCGAATACAGCGGCTCAGCATCGGGCTCTTCACCGGCGCGCAGCTTGCGGCGGTTGTCGCGCTCTGCATCCACCGCCGCCAGCGATGCGGAATCTTCGAGCATGATCCGGGCCAGATCGGCGGTCGCCCTATGAGTGAATACCGGGCCGCTGAAGCCGCGCTTGACCAGCAGCGGCAGGCGCCCCAGATGATCGATGTGCGCATGGCTGATGATCACCGCGTCGAGCTGCGCCGGATCAAATGGGAACTCGTCGCGGTTGCGGCGGGATTCCTCATGGCCGCCTTGGATCATGCCGACATCGATCAGTACTCGCTGGGCGCCGAATTCCAGCAGATGGCAGGAGCCGGTGACTTCGCCGGCGGCGCCGTGGACGGTGATGCGCATGGTGGAATCTCGCGAGCGGGGGAGTCTCGATGATAGGCCAGCCTGTGATTGCCGCGCGGACAGTCCTTGCCCGCTAGACTGTGCGGCTGCCGCCCCTTCCAGGATTCTGTCGCTCATGTCGCTATCGATCCCTCTGAACTCGCTGCGCCTGCTGTGCGTCGCTGCGGGGCTTGCCGTGCTGGTTGCGCCGGCCTACGGATCCGCCGCGCTGGATGCGAGCCAGCGCGATGCCAGCATCGCGGCCTGCATGGATTTCTACCAGCACGCCAATGGCAGCTGGCTGTCGGCAAGCCCGGTGCCCGCAGGCTACGGCAGCTTCGGTTACACCGACGAACTACGCGCCGCGGTTGGCGAGCAGCAGCGGGCGTTGCTGAAGGGCTTCGCTGATGCGCCCGCCGATGCGCTGGATACCGCGATCGCCCGCGTGTACGCACTGGGCCTGGATGAGGCCGGCATCGAAAGCGCGGGTCTGAAGGATGCGCAGCCGTTTCTGACCCGAATTGACGCGATCTCCAAGCCGAAAGACCTCGCGCCCACTCTGGCTGAACTGCACCGCTGGGGCGCGCCGATCCTGTTCGGTTTCAGTGCCGCCGCCGATCTGGAGCCGCCGCAGCAGGTGATTGCCTACGCCAACCAGGGCGGGCTAGGACTTCCTGATCGCGATTACTACCTGCGCGAAGACGCCCCGGTACTTGAACTGCGTAGGGCCTATCGCGCCTACGTGGAGCGCCTGCTGGCGCTGGCCGGACGCGCTGAGCCCGGCGCCGAGGCGGATCGCGTGCTCGCATTCGAAACCGAGCTGGCGCGGGTGTCGCTGTCGCTGGAGCAATTGCGCGAGCCGCGCAACAGCTACCGGCCAACTGCACTGCGAGAGCTGGAGCGTCGCCATCCCAACCTGCGCTGGAAGGACTATCTGCGTGCGCAGGGCCTGCGTGGCATCAAGAGTTTCTCGTTGGCGCATCTCACCTTCTTCGACGCGGTCAACGCGCGCATGGAGTCGACGCCGCTGCCGGATTGGCAGGCCTACCTGCGCTTCCATGTGCTGCATGCGGCGGCGCCGTTCATCGGCCAAGCCTTCGTCAGTGCACACGATGACCTGTTTCTGAGCACCCTCGCCGGCCAGCAGCCGCCCGCGCGCGACCGTCGTGTACTCGGTCACCTGCAGAGCTTTCTCGGCGACGCCCTCGGCCAGCGCTACGCGCGGCAGTTCTTGCCGCCGGTGCGGCGCGAGAGTGCGCTCGGCTTCATCGAATCGATCCGCGCGCAGTTTCGCGCTGCCGTGGAGGGCGCCAGCTGGCTCGAAGCCGAGGGCCGCACTGCGCTGTTGACCGACATCGACGCCTTGACCTTGGCGGTTGGCGGTCCGGCGGACACGGCGTGGGGTGATTTCGAACTGGAGGCGGACAGCTATGCATCTGCGGTGCTGGCGCTTGCGCGTTTTCGCCATGCCAGCGATATGGCGACTGTCGGAAAGGCACCAACTCCGCGTTGGCCGATCGCTCCATCAAGCCTGCAGCCCAGCTACGACGCCAGCAGCCACACCCTCTACGTGCCGGCCGGGCTGTTGCAGTCGCCGCTGTTCGAGCCGGGCGGCGACATCGCCTTGAACCATGGCGGCGCCGGCGCCGTAATCGCACGCAGCCTGATGGCCGCGTTTGATCCCGCCTCAGGCGCGCGTCGAGGCCAGTTGAGCGAGGCCAGCCGCGAGGCCTTCGCCGCGCGCTCGCGAGGCCTGGTTGCGCAGTACGGTGGTTTCGCCGCGCTGGGTCCGCTGACCGTGAATGGCGCCGCGACCTGGAGCGAGAACGTGGCCGATCTCGCCGGTCTGCAAACCGCCTACACCGCGTTCATGGCAGCCGGCGGCGAGCAGGCCGAAAGTGTCGATGGGGTGACGTCGGCTCAGCGCTTTTTCTACGCCTGGGCACGCCTGCTGCGTCGCAACTATCTGGACGAAGCGCTGCGCCTGCAGCTCGCCAGCGATACGCGTGCGCCGGCCAAATACCGGGTCAATGGGCCGTTGCCGCACCTGTCGGCGTTCACCTCGGCCTTTGCCTGCGCCGCCAACTCACCGATGAGCCTGCCGGAGCCCGCGCGCGCGCTGATCTGGTGAGCAATGCTTGCGCTGTGACTAGATGCAGGGTGAAGCAGGGCCCGCCACGCCTATGATGGCGCCCATGCTGGCCCGCCTGAATCCAATGCAGCTGCTGCGGTTTGCGGGCCTGTTCACCTGGGGCTGCATGGGCGTGCCCCTGTTGATCGACCTGTTCCAGCAGGACATCAGCGGCAGCGACCTGTACTGGTGGCGGGTCTGCTACATCACTTTCGGCGTGTGCTACTGGCTGCTGACGCGCTCACCCGGCCCCAATCCGCGTGGGCGCTGGCTGCATCTGCTGCTGCTCGGGCTGTTGACCTTGTCGGCGATTGGCATCGGCCATTTCACCGGCACCGGCCTGTCCGGCGCATTCCTGATGGTGATCGCCGGGCTGTTGCCGTGGTTTCTTGCGACCGGCTGGGGCCTGGTCTGGCTGGTCGCCCAGCACAGCGCGCTGATCCCGGTGTTCCTGCAGCTTGAAGGCTTCGATCTGCTGAGCGCGCCGCTGCAGGCGATGCTGCTGTTCGGTTACTCGAGCTTCGTGTTCCTGACCAGCGTGGTCGCGCGGCGGCAGATGGAGGCGCAGGAGGAACAGCGCCGGCTGAACTCCGAGCTGCGCGCCACGCGCGCGCTGCTGGCGGAAAGTTCACGTTTGAACGAACGCACCCGCATCTCGCGTGAGCTGCATGATCTGCTGGGTCATCACCTGACTGCGCTCAGTCTCAATCTTGAAGTGGCCACCCATCTCAGCCAGGGCCGTGCGCAGGATCATGTCAAGCAGGCGCAGTCGCTGGCCAAACTGCTGCTGTCCGATGTGCGCGAGGCGGTCAGCCAGCTGCGCGGCGACGACGCGATCGATCTGCGTGAGGCCTTGTTCAGCCTGGTCGATGGGGTGCCCTCGTTGGAAGTGCGGCTGGATGTGCCCGCCGATTTCCGCGTCAGCGACCCCGGCCGCGCCCAGCTGATGCTGCGCGCCACCCAGGAAATCATCACCAATGCGGCGCGCCACTCAGGCGCCAGCCGGCTCGACCTGAGGATCGCCCGCGAAGGTGATCATGTTGTTCTGGAAGCTCGCGACAATGGCCGTGGCGCCAACGCAGTCGAGGCCGGCAACGGCCTGCGCGGCATGCGTGAGCGTCTGGCCGAATACTCTGGCGAACTGGTCATCCAGACCACCCCCGGCCAAGGCTTCGCCTTGCGCCTGCACCTACCTGTGGAGATCGCCGCATGATCCGTGTCTGCCTGGTCGACGACCAGACCCTGGTGCGCCAGGGTATTCGTTCACTGCTTGAACTCTCCGACAACATCCGCATCGTGGCCGAGGCCGGCGATGGCAAGCAGGCGCTGGACAAGATCGCCGAGGTGCGGCCGGATGTGGTGCTGCTGGACATGCGCATGCCGGTGATGGGCGGGATCGAAACCTTGCAACATCTCAGCCAGCGCGGCGACCTGCCGCCGACCATCATCCTCACCACCTTCGATGATGACCAGATGGTGCTGCAGGGCATCAAGCTCGGCGCGCGCGGCTTCCTGCTGAAGGATGTCTCGCTGGAGCAACTCGTCGACGCAGTGCAGACGGTCGCCGCCGGCGGCTCGCTGGTGCAGCCGGTGGTGACCCAGCGCCTGCTGTCGGGCCTGGAGCGCATGCAGAACGACTTCACCAGCCTGGATCGACCCGACCCGCTGACCGAGCGCGAAACCGAGATCCTGCGGCTGATGGCCGGTGGCTACAGCAACAAGGAAATCGCCAACTCGCTCGGTGTGGCGGAAGGTACGGTCAAGAACCATGTCTCCAACATCCTGAGCAAACTGGGCGTGCGTGACCGCACGCGCGCCGTGCTGAAGGCGTTCGAGCTGAAGTTGGTGTAGGTCGGAGTACCGGCGCGCTCAGTTGATTTCCTTGGACTCGCCCATAGCGGCGTTCTCCGGGTGCAGGGTCTTGCCCGGGCGTCGCAGCAGCGGCTGGGCGAACACCGCCAGAAGCAGGATCGCGACACCGGCATAGAAGCTCGAATCCAGCTCGCGTTGCTCGCTGAACAAAACCATCGCCAGCAGGATGGCGTAGACCGGCTCCAGGTTGATCGCCATCTGCGCCGAGAAGGCACTCATGTGGCGCAGCGCCACTAGGCTCAGCGTGAACGGCAGCAGGGTGCAGCCCAGCGAAAGCGCCAGCAGGAACAGGAAATCCTGGCCGTCGGGAATCAGGCCGCCGCCTTCGGCTGGAAGCGGAAACACCAGCAGCAGCGCTGGCGCGAGCAGGGTCAGGGTCAGGGTGCCGGCACCCAGTTCAATCGCGGTGACCGTCAGCGGCTCGCCGGCTTCGACGTAGCGCTTATTGAGCGCGCTGAACAAGGCGACGATGAAGGCTGACACCGCGCCCATCGCGATACCGGCGCGCATTTCCACCGGCACCCCGCCGACCACCAGAGCCACTCCCGGCAACACCGCGATACCCAGCGCCAGCTCGCCGCGCGAGAATGGACGCTTGGCGACCCAGGGTTCGATGAAGGCCAGAAACACCGGCCCCAGCGCCATGCAGGTGGCTCCAACTGAGGCGTTGGACAGCTTGATTGCGCCGTAGAAGGTCAGCCAATGCAGGGCCACCAGCGCGCCGATGCCGGCATAGATCAGCAGCAGCCGCGCAGGCATTTGACGCAGGCTGCGCCACACCGCAGGCACCAGCGCCAGCGCAGCGGTGACCAGCAGCATTCGCCACCACACCAGCGGCAGCGCGGTCAGGGTGATCAGCTTGCCGAGGATGGCGGTGAAGCCCCACAGCAGCACACAGAAGTGGATTTGCAGCTGGGCGCGGGTTGCGGGCGTCATGGCCACGAAGTGCTCGTTCTTGATGGCCGCGGTCGCGGCGCAGCGACATAGCCTGGGCAAACGCCGCCATAGCCGCAATACGAAGAACGGCCCCGCGACCGATTGTCAGCGGAGCCGTGTGGGATCGAGCCCAACAACGCGGAACAGCGTGGGCAGCAGTGGCTGGACGCAGCGGAACGGATGGAAGGCCCGCGCCGGATCCGCGGCACAGCCTGGGCGCATCAGCCCATATGGAACACGCACAGCTTGTTGCCATCGAGATCGCGGAAGTAGGCGGCGTAGAAGCCCGGGAAGCGCTCGCCGACCGCGCCCTCATCGGTGCCACCGAGTTCGAGCGCCTTGGCATGCAGGGCATCGACTTTGGCCCGGCTGTCGACCGCCAGCGAGGTCATCATGCCGTTGCCCGGATGGGCGGGCTGACCGTCATACGGCTTGATGACACCCACTGAGGGCCCCTTGCCTGTGGTCCACGAAATGAAGCGCGGACCCTGCATGCCGCGTTCGGCGCCGAGCGTGCCCAGCAGCGCATCGTAGTAGGCCGCTGCGCGGTCGAGATCATTGGTGCCGAGGGTGACGTAGCCGATCATGTGCAGCGCTCCAGTCGTGGGGATTGAGGGTGTGCGGGTTTGCAGTGTCGCCGTGCTGAGAGGCGCGGGACAGTGTGGCTTCCGTCACTCATCGTGCGGAATCCGCCCTGTTGCACGACTCCAGCGTGTTCTGTCTGAGCCCGAGCAAGCTCAGGCTCAGATCTCGATCGTCGCCAGATCACCCTTGGTTTCGAGCCAGGTCTTGCGATCGCCAGCGCGCTTCTTCGACAGCAGCATGTCCATCAGCGCGCGGGTTTCCTCCGGCGTATCGATGGTCAACTGGACCAAGCGTCGCGTGTCCGGGTGGATGGTCGATTCGCGCAGCTGCGAGGGGTTCATCTCGCCAAGGCCCTTGAAGCGGGTGACATTGACCGCGCCGCGGATTTTCTCGCGCTCGATCTTGTCGAGCAGCAGGCGCTTTTCTTCCTCGTCGAGCGCGTAGTACACCTGCTTGCCCACGTCGACGCGGAACAGCGGAGGCATCGCCACGAACACGTGGCCGGCGGCGACCAGGGCAGGGAAGTGCTGCAGGAACAGCGCCGACAGCAGGGTGGCGATGTGCAGACCGTCGGAGTCGGCATCGGCCAGCACCACGATCTTGCCGTAGCGCAGGCCGCTGATATCAGCGCTGCCGGGGTCGCAGCCGATCGCCACGGCCAAGTCGTGCACTTCCTGCGAGCCCAGCACCGCGCCGCTTTCGACCTCCCAGGTGTTCAGGATCTTGCCGCGCAGCGGCAGGATCGCCTGGAAGTCTTTGTCGCGCGCCTGCTTGGCGCTGCCGCCGGCGGAATCGCCCTCGACCAGGAACAGTTCAGTGCGCGACAGATCCTGGCTGGCGCAGTCGGCCAGCTTGCCGGGCAGGGCAGGGCCCTGGGTGATCTTCTTGCGGACGATCTGCTTTTCGGTCTTCAGGCGCGCGGCGGCGCGATCGATCGCCAGCTGAGCGATGCGCTCACCCATCTCGGTGTGCTGGTTGAGGAACAGCGAGAACGCATCGTGCACCGCGTTCTCGACGAACGCCGCCGCCTGACGCGAGGACAGGCGTTCCTTGGTCTGGCCGGAGAACTGCGGGTCAGTCAGCTTGAGGCTGATCACGCAGCAGACCCGGTCCCACACATCTTCCGGCGCAAGCTTGACGCCGCGCGGCAGCAGATTGCGGAAGTCGCAGAACTCGCGCAGGGCCTCGGTCAAACCCGAGCGCAGGCCATTGACGTGGGTGCCGCCCTGGGCGGTGGGGATCAGATTGACGTAGCTCTCCTGCACCAGCTCGCCGTCCGGCGCCCAGCACAGTGCCCAGTCGACGGCTTCGCTCTCGCGCTTCAAGGCGCCGACGAAGATCTCAGGCGGCAGGTAGTCGCGGTCGGCCAGCTGGGTCTTGAGGTAGTCGCGCAGGCCGTCTTCGTAGTACCAGCTGTCTTTCTCGCCGCTGGCCTCATCGAACAGCGTCACCTTCAGGCCCGGGCACAGCACCGCCTTGGCGCGCAGCAGATGGCGCAGATGGCGCAGCGAGTACTTCGGCGTGTCGAAGTACTTCGGGTCAGCCCAGAAACGCACGCGGGTGCCGGTGTTGCGCTTGCCCACCGTGCCGGTGATCTCCAGCGGTGTGGTGCGGTCGCCGTTGGCGAAGCACATCCGGTACTCGTTGCCATCGCGTCGGATCGACACCTCAACCCGCGTCGAAAGCGCGTTCACCACGCTGACGCCGACACCGTGCAGGCCGCCGGAGAAGGTGTAGTTCTTGCCGCTGAATTTGCCGCCGGCGTGCAGGCGCGTGAGGATCAGCTCGACGCCGGGGATGCCTTCTTCCGGATGGATGTCCACCGGCATGCCGCGGCCGTCGTCACCGACCTCGCAGCTGCCGTCGGCATACATGGTGACTTCGATGCTTTTGGCGTGTCCCGCCAGCGCTTCATCGACCGCGTTGTCGATGACCTCCTGGGCGAGATGATTCGGGCGCGTGGTGTCGGTGTACATGCCTGGACGGCGCTTGACGGGGTCAAGCCCGGACAGGACTTCGATATCGGCGGCGTTGTAGCGACTGCTCATGGTGTCTGCGGATGTCCTGAAGCGAAGCCAGCGCAGGGGCGCGGCTTGGGGGCGCCAAAGTTACCCGGTTTTGAGCCGGGGATGACTGTGGCAGTGCACGGTTCGGGCCGGCGGGCAGCTCCGTGAAGGCAGAATCCAACCCGCTGCACGTTCGGCCCCGCGGTGCTCGGCGCAAGCGTAGGCACAACACCAACGGGCTCAGCCTCTTAAGGTGCGCAAGCCGCCGAAGCTCTGCCGAATCATCAGGTTGTACGAAGCCGAAGGCGCGCCCAGGCCTGCTGGCCCTTGTGCCTCACGGGTGTCACCCGACCCGCCGATCTGCCCCGCCCATCGTGGTTGGGGGATCAACCTCAGGATTCGTGCGCGGCGCATGCGCCAGACCGTGAGTCTGGCCTAGGCGGGTGGGGGCGCGTTCTCGTCCACATTCAGTGCGCCGCGCGGCGCCGCTGCGCGGCCCTGGCTGGGTCTTGTCAGCCTCGACTCGCTGCTGGTCGGCACGGGCGAAGTTGCGACGATCGTCGGCCAGGAAATTGAAAAGCGTTGGTACCTCAAGTACAGCCTCCTCGCCGCTGAAGTCGCAGCAGGCCCTGTGCTCTACGCCGGCCGCACCGCAGTGGGTGCTGCCTTCCAGCAACAGATTGAGGGAGCGCAGGAAGCCGCCATCGGTTGGGCGGGCGGCCATCTGCGGGCTGCCGGTCGCACGGAGTCGGAAAGCGTCAGCGGTGGTGTTGGGGTACTGGCCCTGGGCGCACTCGCAGCGGGCGGCGTGGCTGGGGCGCTACTCAAGCTCAAAGCTGTTTCA